>JANMJM010000185.1:0-11336 GCA_031371345.1 Vicinamibacteria bacterium | reverse complement strand
CCGCGACACCACCACCAAAAAAATCCCGCTTTTACTCTTTTTGGGGGGGGCGGGGGGGGGTGATGTGGGGGCGGCGCCCCCCCCCGCGACCGATCAGGCCAATCTCGAAGCGATGGGGAATCTGGTGAAGGCACTCGACATGCACGGCCACACGTATCAGAGTGAAGGATCGACGTATTTCAAGATCGCGACGCTGCCTCAATACGGGCAACTGGCGCGACTGGATCACGATGGCCTGAAAGCCGGCGCCCGCATCGATGCGGATAATTACGACAAAGACAATGCGCGCGACTTCGTGCTGTGGAAGGCGACGAAGCCCACCGGGGGGGAGGGGCCCCCGGGATCAATCGAAGAGCCAAGCTGGGATCTCGGCTTCGGCCCCGGACGGCCGGGCTGGCACCTCGAGTGCTCGGCGATGGCGCTGCGCCTGCTCGGCGAGCCGCCGATCGATATTCATTGCGGCGGTGTCGATCTGATTTTTCCTCATCACGAGAACGAAATCGCCCAGAGCGAAGGCGCCACCAACAAAAAGTTCTCGCGCTTCTGGGTGCACGTCGAGCATCTCCTCATCGACGAGGAGAAAATGTCGAAGTCGATGGGGAACGTGTTCAACCTGCCCGACATCACCGCCAAGGGATTTCGTCCATCGGCGCTACGCTACCTCTTGCTCTCGACGCATTATCGCAAACAGTTGAAGTTCAGCTGGGACGCGATGACGCAGGCGGAAGAGTCGCTTCGGCGTCTCGCCGACTTTGTCGAGCGGCTCGAGCGTGTCACGGCGGCAGGCGCTCACGACGAGATTAGCTCGAGAGTCGCCGCCACGGAGTCGCAGTTCGCGTCGGCACTCGAGCAGGATTTGAATACTGCCGGCGCGCTTGGCGCAATGTTCGAGCTGGTTCGCGTGCTCAATGCTGCAATCGATGCCGGCGAGCTCGGCGCGGGCGACGTAGCGGCGGTCAAGGGCGCGTTCGATCGCTTCGACCTCGTGCTCGGCGTTCTCGGCTTGAGGCGCCAGGAAGACCAGCAGACCGCGCTCCCCGTCAGGGAAATCGAGCGCATGGTGGCGGCACGCCAGGACGCACGCAAGCGGCGCGATTTTGCCGCAGGCGATCGGATTCGACAGGAGCTCCTCGACAACGGGATTGTGCTCGAGGACTCGCCGGCCGGTACGAGGTGGAAGCGGAAGTAGCATCCGGAGGGCAGACGGATTGCACCGCCGGGGGCATGACGGATCGGCGGGCGACGTTCGGGAAGCGCGGCGAGGATGTCGCGTGCGAGGAGCTGCAAAAGCGCGGCTATGTCATTCTTGACCGGCGGTTTCGGACGCGCCGCGGGGAGCTCGATATCGTGGCGCGGGACGGCGCCGTTGTCGTGTTCGTCGAAGTGAAGGCGCGCACCGATAGCAGTTTCGGCGCACCCTTCGAGTCGATCACGTGGCAAAAACGACGACGCCTCGGGCAGATGGCTGCGGCATACTTGTTCCAGAAGAAATTAGGCGGCGTGCCGTGCCGCTTCGATGTCGTCGCTGTCGTGGAAGGCGCAGACGCTCGACGCACCGTGGAACTGATCCAGGGTGCATTTGAGATTGGAATGTAATGGCAGATTTGCGGAAGGATCCGGTCACTGGCCGGTGGGTCATCATTTCTACCGAGCGCCAGAAGCGCCCCAGCGATTTCCAGGTCGAGACCGTCACCATACAGCCCGATAGTCTTTGTCCCTTCTGTGAAGGTCACGAGGACAAGACACCGCCGGAAATTCTCGCGTATCGCAACGGCACGCCGGGTAACACCGGTGGGTGGGACGTGCGCGTGGTGCCGAATAAATTCCCGGCGCTGCGGGTGGAAGGCACGCTCGACCGCGAAGGCGAGGGTCTGTTCGATCGCATGAACGGCATCGGCGCGCACGAAGTGATTATCGAGACGCCCGATCACACGCAGACGCTGGCGACGATGGGGGAGGCGGCGATTGAAAAAGTGTTCTGGGCGTGGCGCGATCGCGCGCTTGATCTGAAGCGCGACTTCCGCTTGAAACACATCGTCATATTCAAGAACCACGGCGCATCGGCCGGCGCGACGCTCGAGCATTCGCACTCGCAGCTGATCGCACTGCCGATCGTGCCGCGGGAAATGGCCGAAGAGCTCGCCGGCGCGAAGCGGCACTTTGAGCAGAAGGAGCGCTGCGTCTTCTGCGACGTGATGCGTCAGGAGATGAGGGAAGGCACGCGCGTGATTGCTGAATCGGCCGACTTCGTGGCGATCGCGCCCTACGCGCCGCGGTTTCCATTCGAGACGTGGCTGCTGCCGAAGCGTCATCGCTCGAGGTTCGAGGACGCGACGCCTGGGGAGTTTGCGAGCCTTGCGCGGATGCTGAAGGAGACGCTGCAGCGGATGAACGTCACGCTGCTTTCGCCGCCGTACAATCTGATTGTGCACAGCGCTCCTCTGCAGGAGGAGGCGGGCGATTTCTATCATTGGCATGTCGAAGTGATGCCGAAGCTCACGAGAGTGGCGGGCTTCGAGTGGGGGACCGGGTTCTACATCAACCCGACCGGACCGGAGGAGGCCGCGGAAGTGCTTCGGAAGACAAAGCTTTAGGGCGCGGCCTCACCTTGATTGGCGGCCCTCCGTGTGGTACTTTACTGGGCTGCCGAGCGGGAATAACTCAGTGGTAGAGTGCGACCTTGCCAAGGTCGAAGTCGCGGGTTCGAATCCCGTTTCCCGCTCCATTTTTAGAGCCTCCGGCGCAGGACAGTTTCTATGATGATGTCCTCACGTCTCGCGTCACGCTGTTGTCGCTGATCATCAGCTGACACGAGCCCGCAGTCTGTTCACCTTCGTCGCTAGCTCGCGAGTTCCCGTCGGCGCCGTCGCCAAGTGGTAAGGCAGAGGTCTGCAAAACCTCCATCCCCGGTTCAAATCCGGGCGGCGCCTCCAAATTTCACAAAACACACGTCGCAACCGGCGAACGCTCGCCAGTCAGGGTACGAATTCGCTTTGCGAGTAAGATGCCCGGGTGCGTTGCTGACGTCCAAGTTAGCGGCTCCTATTTTGAACTCAGCCCAATCGGGCAATTTGCAGCGCACGACGTGAATCGAGGAATCGTTATGAAGCGAGTCGCACAATTGGTCCTGGCCATGTTGGTCTTGATCACGGTCTCCGTTTCGCCCGCGTTCGCCTGCATGCCCACCGGATTCATGCGTGACGGCATAAACATGACCGCAGAGCTCATCAATCCAGGCGTCGTGGCGAACACTGTCGTCAACGCCACCGGCTGCAACATCGGCGTCTATTTCTCCGTCGGTGGTTCGGTCTCAGGCGCCGACATCTTCGGCGCGAACTACTTCGGTGTGGTGGTGAATGGCGACGCCGGGCTGGTGAACGTTGATATCAAGGACTCGAGGATTCATGATATCGGAGAGACGCCCTTCAACGGCAGCCAGCATGGAATCGCCATTTACTACCGGGCATTCGGCGTGAGCGCTGCTGCTTTCGGGGATGTTGCGGACAACGTCGTTTATAACTATCAGAAAGGCGGGATCACGGTGAATGGCGCAGGGGCCATGGTCAACACGCTCGGGAACCTGGTGACTGGACTCGGCCCCGTGCAGTTCATCGCGCAGAATGGCATCCAATACGGCTTCGGGTCTCACGGGACGGTCCGTGGCAACGACATCTCGGGCAACTTCTACACAGGGACCGCCGGCGTCGGTCCTAACCCGGGGGGAGAGAACCCGCCAGGCTGGGAGTATTTTTCTGCGGGTCTACTGCTGTACCAGCCTGGGGTCGTCAAGCACTCGAAGAACTTGTATGCCGACAATCAGCGTAATCTCGCGATGATCCCCTGACACGTAACCTGCCGAGGGGCCGTGGCTTCTCGGCAGTCTCACCGTTCCGAATCAGCACTCAGCGTCGGCGACGGTCGCTCGCTCTGTACCGGTGCGACCGCTGGCTTCGGCGCATCTCGAGCGCTGCATACCCTTCCAAAACGAGATATTCAGCTATGACAGGCTCCATGTCGTAAATGAGTCCTTGGTGATAATGGCAGAGCTCGAGCCCGTTAACATTACCCCAGGGCTTTCGAATTATGCGAACTCTCACAGTATTGTTAGCAGCAACATCGCAGCCATCGGTGCCGGTTTCTACTATTTAATTTAACCAAAGGCATAAACCTGGAGTGTATCAGGGAGATACACCGTGCGGACCGCCACACCATTCAGGAGCAACTAATCAAACTTTATCGGCTGGTGCCGGCGGTCTGAAGTCCCCCGGCGATCGTCCTGGAAGGGGAGAGGGTGGTCCTCGCTGCGACGAGCGGTGTGGCGGCTCTCGGTTCGCACCCAGCCGACCACCGTGAGAAGAATCCCGACATTCGGAGATACGTCGAACACGTCGCCGAGATGAAAGTTGTCTTGCGTCATGCCATCAATTACCAAAGGTGGACGCTTTATCGTCACAACTCGCACAATATGCTCTTAAGGCTTACGTCGCAGCAAGGAACCGGCCACCTTCGATCAATCTCGTTATTCCAATCGAAAATTTGCCGTTACGGAGACTGCACGGCGTTTACCGCAGCTGATCGAGAAGAGGAACTGAACGGAGTACTCGTGCCTGCTGCCCCGGCCATCGACGCCGATGATCGCCTCCAGAATCACGACGCCCTGTACTCGAGCCCTCCTCGCGATTTCCGGATACGCCGGTGCCACATCAGCATCTTCCGCGGCGACGGCAAGACATCAGCGGCGACGAGGGATTGTGCTAGCATCAATTCGGTCGGCACAAAAGCATGGTTATCAAATCAGATAAAACGTTCGAAGAGATCGTCGAGCGGATTGTCGCGGTCTTCCGGCGGCACCACGTTCCGATTGCCGCGGCGCGGTGTACATCGGTGAGTCCCCGGCATCGCCACGGGCCGAGCCCGCGCAAGACACCCCAACTATTACTTAGCTGGCCAGCCTTTTGCTGAAACCTCAATAGGTCAGACCGGTATGTCTGATGTCTGTACATATTTTGAGGAGGGCAAGGATGAAGATCACGTCTTTAGGCTTACCGGCGGCATTGTTGGCGACATCGCTGTTTGCAGCCTGTCAGAACACTGCCAGGGGAGTCGAGCAGGACACCGAGAAGAACGCCGCAGCCGCGAAAGATGCCAGCAAAGAAGCTGGCTACAAGGCCGAGGAAGCCGGCCGCGACATCAAGGCCGGGGCCGAGAGAGCGGCTGAGGCCACCAAGGATGCCACCGCCAACGCGGCGGAGGCCACCAAGGACGCAGCGAACTCGATGGGTGCCAAAGGGGATGCGGCGCAACAGACGTTGGATGTGAAAACCGCACTGATGGCTGACAAGACCGTTGATGCCTCAGGCATTGATGTCGACTCCAGCGCCGACATGAAGACCGTGACATTGAAGGGTCACGTCAAGACCGCAACCGAGAAGCGGCGCGCCGAAGAGATCGCCAAGGCCAAGGCCCCCGGGTATCGCGTTGTGAACAATCTCGTCGTCGGCTAGCTCTTCTCGCTTCCCTCGATCACAAGGCTCCAGGCTCCGGGCTCCACGCCCGAAGTCTGGAGCCCGAAGTGTTCGGGCTCAGTTTGTTCCCGATGGCGACGCCCACAACTGCGGCGCGACCTCATTGAGAAATTTTCGCCACACAATCCAGGTATGCGCACCGGGCACGGTTTTGAAGCTGTGTTTGATGCCCGAGGCGTTGAAGAACTCTGATGTTCTCTTGGCGCCGAGATAGCCCGGATCCTCGTCGCCAATTCCCATCCAGAACAGTTTCAGCTGCGCGTTCAGGTTCTTTGCATTCGCCGAGACGTCCTTCATCGACTCCTGCGGATTTTGACCAGCACCCGCGCTGAAGACAGCGAGGCGGCTGAAGGTCTCGAGATGCCGCGGCCCGATGGCGAGCGTCAGCCCGCCGCCCATTGACAAACCCGCAAGGGCGCGGTGGTCGCGGTCGGCGGCGGCGCGATAGTTCGCTTGCACAAACGGGATGAGATTCTCGAGGAGATCTTTTTCGAAATCGGTACGCTGCTTGTCGGCTGCGACTCCGTTCGTCGGCGGATACGCGTAGGCCGAGGGCGTGACGACAATCATCGGCGTTGCTTTCTTTTCTGCGATCAGATTGTCGAGGATCAGATTCATGCGGCCGAACGTGGTCCACACAGTTTCGTCGCCATCGGCTCCGTGCAGCAGATATAGCACCGGCAGCTTCGCCGTGGTCTTGTCATAGCCTGGCGGGGTGTAGACAAACGCACGTCGTGTACTTCCGGTCGCCTTCGAATCGTAATAACGGATGTCGACCTTTCCGTGCGGCACCGCTTTGACGTCGTAAAACATCGACGCCGCGCCGGGAACCTCGAGGATGCTCTCAATCAAATTCGGCCGGCTGTTGTATTTCACGACCGGGTTGCGCGGATCAAGCGTCTCGAAGTCGTCGATCTTGAAATGGTACTCGTAGAGATCCGGATCGACTGCCGGCAGCGTGAGCGTCCAGAGGCCGCTCGCGTCCTTCGCCATCGCGCGTTCACCTTGATTGGAACGCACGTTCGCGAGAGCGCGCGTGAGCCGCGTCAGGTCGGGATCGGTGTCGGGCCGCTGGCCCAGCTGCGCAATCTGTTGTTTCAGCTTCGCCGCTTCCTCTAACGTGAGGCACTCGCAAATGAGCGACACGGCGCTGGCCTTCGGTGCCGCGATGCGGAAGGTGACGCGGCGGTCTGCCGCGACCTCTGGTGAACGGACGGCCACCGTTCCGCCTTGCTGAGCGGAACTGACCTGCGCGACGGTACACAGCGGGAGCACCAGAAGCAGCGTGCGAAGTCTCATTGCAACCTCCTCTGAACGGTCGGATGTTACCATCCCAGCGGCGAAATGCCAGCGTCAACTCTGATCCGCCGCGCGCTCTATCTCCTCGCGTGTCTCGCCCCGGTCTGGGCGGTGACGGCCTTCGCCACCGACGGCGTCATCTTGAATCTCGGAATACTGAGACTGAAGGCGACCGAACCAATTCGCCCACTCATGATTGGTGCGGTGGCGGCGGGCTTCTACATCTGGCGTCATTCACGTGAGGCGTTCGACGCCGACGGCCGTTGGCTGCTCGCGTGGATGAGGCGAGCGGCACTCATTGCCGCGGTCGCCATCATTCTTACAGGCGGCGCTATCGGAATTCATTACGGCAGCTTCACAGCCGGTGGATCTGATGCCTACGGCTACGTCAGTCAAGCGAGTTTGTGGCTGAAAGGATCGCTGCGCATCGAGCAGCCGTGGGTGCAGCAGTTCTCGTGGCCGAATCGCGAATGGACGTTTGCACCGCTTGGCTATCGTCCCTTGTCTCCCAACGGCACCATTTTCCCGACGTATGCGCCCGGTCTGCCGATTGTGATGGCGCTCTTTCAGGGACTGCTTGGCGCCAACGGCCCGTTTCTCGTTGTCCCTGCCTTTGGCGCGGTGTCGTTGTGGTGGGCCTACCTGCTTGGTAGCCACGTAACAGGCAGCCGGGCTGTCGGCGCGCTCGCCGCCCTGCTGCTACTGAGCTCACCCGTATTTCTCATGCACTTGCTCTTGCCGATGACGGACGTGCCGGTCGCTGCGGGATGGACGCTCGTGGCATTGCTCGCATTGAGGGAACCACGACCGCGCATGCTCGCGGCCGGGTTGGTGTCGGGCGCAACGCTGATGATCCGGCCCAACCTTGCGCTGCTCGCGCTCGCTCCCGTGATCACGTGGCGCGGCCGGCCGTCATACGTGCTTCGTTTCGCTATCGGCCTCGCCCCAGCCCTCATCGCCATTGCGGCATTCAATACGTATCTCTACGGCTCGCCGCTGACGTCGGGCTATGGCGCACTCGTCGACATTTACGACTGGCGATCGGCGTGGCCCAACCTGACGCGCTACAGCGTCTGGTTGATCCAAACGCAAACGCCGATTGTCACGCTGGCGGCCATCCCGTTGGCGATGCCCAATGCGTTTCGGCCTGAAGTTCGGATGAACGCGCGGCGCTGACGCTTATTTCTTATATTTTCTACAGCCCGTTCGAGCTTTGGACGTATCTCCGATTTTTGCTGCCGGCGTATCCAACACTGTTCGTATTGATGGCCGCCGGTATCCGCTCGATGTGCGGGAGGCTGCCTATCGCGATGCGCGCGCCGGTCGCAATGCTGATCACGACGGTTTGCGTGGCATCGAGCTTCGTGTTTGTCAGAGACCAGTTCATCTTGTCGACGCGTGCGTTCGAACAGCGGCATATTCGAGCGGCCGAAGAGGTTGCGAGGCTGACGCCCGAGACGGCCATCATTATTTGTGCGGAGCACAGCGGCAGCCTGCGGTACTACGCGCACCGCATCACGCTACGATTCGATGCGCTAAACGAAGAAGGACTCGACGCGACGCTCGCCGAGCTGCGCGCGAAAGGCCGTCAACCGTACATTGTGGTGGACGACTGGGAAGAAGGCGCGTTCCGCAAGCGATTTGCTGCTACCAATCGCATGGGGCGCCTCGACTGGACACCGATCGCGACGACCCGAACGAATCCGGAAGTGCGCTTGTACAGCACCGAGGTTCGCTAGCGATGTGATGGATCGTAAATGCGCACGCGGGCTTCAAGAAGATCGACGGCGGGCCGCCAGTCGAGTTTTCCAAGCGGCGTCGACGCGCTGAACCGCGCTCTGAATACCGGTTCTTCCCATTGCTCCAGCAGAAAATACGGTCTGTATCCGAGCGCTTCCAGCTTTGTCACGGCATCCTCGAGACGATTTGGCACAAGCCAGTCGTAGCGGAGGATGCGGCGATCGGTGTAGTAACGGATGCTGCCGCTGTACTGATGGCAGATGAAGATCGCGTTCGAAGGCAGGGATTGCTGAAGATAATCGGTCACCTTCAGGTACTTGCTCTCCATGCGCCTGGTGTGCAAAACGCCATTCCTGAAAACAAACACGACGTGAGCAGCGCAGACGACGACCGTCAGCGCGACCACCACCAGGTTTCTGATCGCTCGCCGGTTCTCCAGTGATTTGACGTTCGCGATGCTCACGAGCGCGACAAAGAGGAGCGGATACACAGGAAGAAAGAACCGCAGATACGTCCAGTTGTCGAACGGCCGGTAAAACACGTAGGACAGCAAGACAATCGCGAACGTCCCCACCGCATACATCGCCCATCGACTCGAGAAGGCGGTACGCGCGAGGAACACCGCGCCGGCGAAGGCGGCTGCGACCAAAAGCGTTTCAGTTTGAATCAGCCACGTCGTATATCGCGCAAGGTTGGTCGGCAGGAAACCGAGTTTGTAAAGGTCACCTGGTGCCCCATATCCGGAAACAGTTGCGGCCCCGAAAAATATGGCATTGAGATAGGCGACGAGACCCGCACCCGCAACAGCTCCGGCCAGCACTGCCGCCGCGCCGGGCCAATTGTCAGGCTCGGGATCTCCGCGACCCGCAAGCACTAGAAGAATAAGCGGCAAGGCGAGAGGCGCAAGATTCGGTCTGGTAAGGATCGCCATCGCGACAGCGCCTGAGGACGCGAGATTGTAGATGAACCTTCGCTGGACACCGAGCAAGGCGGCGATCGTCCACCAGAACGCGGTTGGCACGTCGCTCATGGGCTGCAGACTTTGAAGAACGAACGGCGGGCTGGTTGCCAGAAGTAAACTCGTGGAGGCGCCGACAACAAAACCGCCGATCCATGTTCCCAAGATGCCGGCGGCAAGCACAAGCCCGCCGGCGGTCACAGGGACGACGTACATTTCCGCGCCTGGACCGAACGCGCGCCGAATCGCACCCATCAACATCGGATAGCCGACGGAGTAAATAGGGACAAAAGTCCCGCGCACTATGCCGGGGCGATAGCCGAGCGGAGTAAACGTCCACTCGGCGTACGGCCAGTCGACGCGTGCAATGAGCGGCTCTGGAGTAATCGGCGAGGCACGTTCCCACAGACGCGCCTGGCTGAGATATCCGGAAGAGTCGGCGCCACCCGCAACAAACGCTCCCATCTCGACGGTGAAAGCGAAAACCGCGAGTGCGATCAAGAAAAGGACAACGATCGATGACCAGGAAGTTCGCAGCGCGCCGAGATTAACACGCGCCGGTCTGTTGAGATACGATCTCGGCGATGAAGCGGGCGTTCGTGGCATTTCTGCTGTACTGCGGGCTCACGATTGCGCTGACGTATCCGCTGATTCTGCAGCTCGGTTCGGTCTTCCCGCACGATGCAGGCGATCCCGCGCTGAATACGTGGTTGCTCTGGTGGAACGCGCACACGATGCCGTACACGACGGCGTGGTGGAACGCTCCGTTCTTCTATCCGGTCACGGGTGCGCTGGCGTTTTCAGAGCATCTGCTCGGACTGAGCCTCGTCGCCACGCCAGTTCAGTGGCTCGGGTTCGCGCCGACCGTCGCGTATAACGTGGTGTTCCTGACCACGTTTCCTCTCTGTGCGATCGGCGCCTATCTGCTCGGCCGGGAAGCGACCGGACGTGAAGACGCGGCGTTCATTGCCGGCTTGCTGTATGGATTCGCGCCGTATCGGATCGCGCAAATGGCGCACATCCAGATGCTCGCGGCGTTCGGCATGCCGTTCGCGCTCGTCGGTCTTCATCGATACATCCGCGTCCGGCGGTGGCCGTGGCTGGTGCTCTTTGCACTGGGCTGGTTTCTTCAGGCGCTCTGCAACGGGTACTTCCTTATCTTCTTCGGGTTCTTCTTGGGACTGTGGCTCCTTTGGTTCGTCCCGCCATGGAGAGAAGGCAAGACGTTCGCCATGATTGTCGCGACGTGGTTCGTCGCGTCGCTTCCGCTGGTGCCGCTGCTTTGGCAGTATCAGGTGATTCATCAGCGGTTCCGATTTGCACGCGAGTTCGGCACGATGGTGTTTTTCGGCGCCGACCTTATGGCCCTGCTGAATGCCGCGCCTTCGTTGACGTTATGGGGCCATCTGCACGTGTTCAGGCGTCCGGAAGGGGAGTTGTTCCCTGGCATCACGATCGTCGCCATCTTGCTGGCCGGTTTGCTTCTGATGTGGAAGCAACCGATCTCGGTTCCGCCCTCGACGCGATGGTGGTGGGCTCGATTGGCGATGGTGCTCGTTGCGGTGGTCCCCGCGCTCGTCGCGGTCAGCATTTACATCATTGGGCCGTGGGAGCTGAAGCCGCACCGCCAGATCGTGTTCTCGGTGGCGAATCCAATGAAGCCGCTGACCTACGTGCTGGTCTCAGGAATTGTGCTGACGCTCACCAGCGCGCGCGTGCGCGACGCGCTCTCGAAACGATCGGTCCTCGGATTCTACGCAGTGGCTGCGTTTGTCACGTGGCTGCTCAGCCTCGGTCCGTCGCCGTCGTTGATG
>JANMJM010000052.1:0-8404 GCA_031371345.1 Vicinamibacteria bacterium | reverse complement strand
AGCAGCCGCCGCACGCGCTCGAGATCGTCTGGCGTGTCGACGCCGATGGAATCGTGCTTGGTTTCAATAACTTTGATTGAAAAACCGTGCTCGAGTACCCGCAGCTGCTCGAGCGATTCGCTCCGTTCGAGCGGCGTCGGCGCAAGCTGCGCAACTTGACGCAGGAATTCACGCCGATAGACGTAGAGACCGATATGTTTATAGGGACCTGCCCCTTCATCCTGCGGTCCGCGCCGGTAAGGGACTGGCGATCGAGAAAAGTACAGCGCGAACCCGTCGCGCCCGGTAACGACTTTCACGACATTCGGGTCTTCGGCCTCTTCGGCGCTCGAAAGACGGATGCAGATCGTGGACATCAACAGACCGCTATCGGCTCGGAACGGCTCAATCGCGGCGTCGATCGACTCCGGTTCAATCAGCGGCTCGTCGCCCTGCACATTAACGACGAGGTCGCAATCGAGGGTGGCGGCCACTTCGGCAAGACGATCGGTTCCGGTTGGATGGTTCGCGCTGGTCATCTGCACGTCGCCGCCAAAATGCCGGACGGCGTCGGCGATGCGCTCGTCGTCGGTCGCGACGATGACCGCATCGATGTTGCGGGCCGAGGCGGCTCGGCGATAGACGTGCTCGACCATCGGCCGCCCTCCGATGTCGGCCAGCGCTTTTCCCGGTATCCGGGTAGACGCGTAGCGGGCAGGGATGACAGCGACAGTATGTTTATGAGTTTGGGAATCGCGGATGCTGTCGGTGCAACCGGCAGGACGCACGTCGAATAATAACACAGGTTTACCGGCTGGTAGGCGGGTGCTAGGATCAATGCGCATGATTACCAAAACGACGCTGAAAGCGGTGATTGCCGGCGGAGGCGTCATGGCGACGTGGTTTGCCGTCGCACCGAATCACGGCGCGCCGGCGCCTGTCGCGGCTCCCGTCGAACGCTCGGCAGCGGCGCACGAAACCGCCGCGAACGAATTAAACGTGCTGGCCAAAAAGCTTCGCGAGCGCGCTCGCGGCGGCGAGTTGCGCGCGTCCACCAGAAATCCCTTCCGTTTCGGGACCGGCAAGACAACAACGCCGAGCGCGTCGCGCGTCGGCGGCTCGTCGATGTCGCTGCTGGCGGCGATCGCGCCATCCGCGCTTGTTGCGCCGCCCGCACCGAGTTACACGTTGTCGGGCATCGCGGAGCGCAACACACCCGAAGGCCGGAAACGCACGGCGGTAATTTCCGGCGGCGGGCAGTTGTATCTCGTGGGCGATGGTGAGACGGTGGGCGGCCGTTATCTTGTCGTCCGCGTGGATCCCGAGGCCGTGCTCCTTCGCGATCAGACCGGCACGGAGCTGAGTCTCGTTCTCCGCTAGATATTGGTTGGTTAGTTGTTAGTTGTCCGCTAGACACTCCAGCTGCATCGCCATCAACTTCGGTCGTTTGTGGTTTCACGTAGTTCGTCTAAGCGCTCGGCTAGCGCCGGACATTCGGGGAGTGGTCGAGACCGCACGCTCGCGAGACACAGTAGCGGTTGCGAGCGAACGTCGAGTAGGCCCAATCAAACACGCGGTTCAGACCGGGAACTATCGACATTACATAAAAGGGATAGGCCCACCAGATTCGCCGCATCACTTGGCGGTACACATCGGCGCCGACGATCGTGCTGCGGTCGGGCTTTAGGAGCGTAAGGTCCCAGGTCAAAGGTGACCCTTCGAGACGGATGAGTTCCGACAGCCAGGGGCTTTGAAGCGGAGCGGCGTCGAATCCAGCCCGGTGCAGCGTCTTCCTCCAGAACGGCACCCACCATGAGCAGAACCCGCATGCACCGTCGTAGAGTACCCAGCCGAATCGTGGTTCGGGCATTGCCTTGATTCTACGGCACCAGCAACTAACAACTAACCAACCAACAACTAACAACTAACAACTAATCAACCACGATTTATCCCAGCCGCACCCGCCACGCCTCGCGGATATTGGGAATGGATCGAATCTCGTTCAGCACCGTGTCGGTGACGAGGCTCTGGCCGGTTTCGGGATGTTCGTCCACTTTCACGATGCCGATTGCGCAATCGATACAGGTGAAATCGCGGCCGAGCGCGAAGCTCGCGATGTTGACCTTGTGCCGGCCGAGCATGGTGCCAACGTCGCCGATGACGCCGGGCTGATCGTTGTTCTTAATAATGATGAGCGTGCCCTCGAGCGGCGCCTCCACGGCGACACCGTCCACCAGAACCATCCGGATGCTGCCGTTTTCGAACGCTGTGCCTTCAACCCAGCGATCGCCGCCGTCGGTGTGCAGCTTGACCGAAATCAGACTCGTGTAGTTTCGCGATCGCGTACTGCGCGACTCGATCAGCTCGATGCCGCGCTCGGCCGCCAAGGCGCGCGCGTTGACCGATGACACGCCGCCCGAGGCCGTGATGGCCGACAGGACGCCCTCGAGCACGGCGCTGCCGAGGAGTTGATTCGATTCGTTGGCCAGATCGCCGTAGTACCGCACGCCCACAGCGTTGATCCTCGCCGCTTGGCCAATTTGTGCTACCACGAGTCCAAGGTAACGGGCGAGGGTGAGAAACGGCTTGAGGCGTTTGTAGGCTTCCATCGACACCGAAGGGAAGTTGACGGCGTTGCGGATGATGCCTTCCTTCAGAAAGTCGCGCAATGCCGACGCAGTCTCCGTGCCCACCTGTTCCTGGGCTTCCTTTGTCGAGGCTGCGATGTGCGGCGTGGCGACCACCTGCGGCATGGTGGCCAGGCGCCAGTCTTTTGGCGGTTCGACGTCGAACACGTCAAGGCCAGCCCCGGCGACATGCCCGGATTCGATCGCATCGGCGAGCGCCTTTTCGTCGATCAGCTCGCCGCGTGCCGTATTGATAATACGGATGCCTTTTTTACACCTCGCGAAGCGCTCGGCGTTGAAAATATGTTTCGTCGACGGCAGCGACGGCAGGTGAAGTGAGATGTAATCGGCGCGCGCGCACAGATCGTCGAGCGACACAAGCTCCACTCCCAGCGACGCCGCGCTCTCGACGGAGATAAACGGGTCGTGCGCGATGACGGTCATGTCGAACGCGTGTGCGCGCCTGGCCACTTCCTGCCCGATTCGTCCGAGGCCGACCAGTCCGAGGGTCTTTGACCGAACCTCAGCGCCCGCGAATTTAGATTTCTCCCACTTCGACGTTTTCATCGACGCATCGGCGGCCGGAATATTTCGTGCCATCGACAACATGAGCCCCATGGCCAGCTCGGCCACGCTCAAGCTATTGGCGCCGGGCGCATTCATGACGACGATCCCGCGAGTCGTGGCCGCGGCGACGTCGACGTTGTCAACTCCCGTGCCAGCGCGAGCGATGGCGCGAAGCCTGGGAGCGCCCTCGATGATCTCGCGCGTCACTTTTGTGGCGCTTCGCACGATCAGTGCGTCGGCATCCTTGAGATCGCTTGCCAACTCCGAGGGCGACCGCCCTTGCCGATTATCAATTTCCCAATCGGGTTGCTTGAGGGCGTCGATGGCCGAAGCAGGAAGGCCGTCGGCAATAAGAATTTTCATAACGCCGTTACAGTATAATCCGTCGGCTTTGCGCGCTTCTCTTTACGCCGCTGTGAATCGCACTACGATGGTGCAATTTGCTAATTTGTTCCAATTCGTTGGAACAACCAGTGTTTAGTACGATCTTTTCAACAGGGTTTTCCACACTTCCTGTGAAGATCTTTTTTGCGCCGATGGTGAGTGCCCTAAAGATCGTCGGTCGTCGATCGTCGGCGTTTTCAGTTTGAGGAGCAGAGATGAACAGAAAAGTGACGGTAGTGGGCGGCGCAGGGAATGTTGGCGCGACTGTTGCGCGGAGCATCGCCGAAAAAGAACTCGCCGATGTGGTCATTGTCGACATCGCCGATCAGAAAGCGGCCGGCGTGGCACTGGATATTCTTGAAACGTGCCCCATTCTCGGTTCCGACAGCCTCGTCATCGGCGGATCGGACTACGCGCAGAGCGCAAATTCGGACGTCGTTGTCATCACCTCGGGCGTGCCGAGAAAACCTGGCATGAGTCGTGATGATTTATTGAACGTCAACTTCAACATTATGAAAGCGGTGACCGAGCAGGTGGTGAAGTACTCGCCAAACTGCATCATCGTGCCGGTTGCCAATCCGCTCGACGCCATGTGCCAGGCCGTTTTTAAGCTCAGCGGGTTTCCGCGCGAGCGCGTGGTTGGCATGGCAGGCGTGCTCGACTCGGCGCGAATGCGTACATTCATCGCGCAGGAACTGAAAGTGTCGGTAGAAAACGTCCACGCCTTTGTGCTGGGAGGACATGGCGACACGATGGTCCCATTGCCGAGGCTTTCGACGGTCGCGGGCATTCCGATCACTCAGCTGCTTTCAAAAGATCGCATCGAAGCAATCTGCAAGCGCACTGCCGACGGCGGCGCCGAAATTACAAAGTTGGTGGGCACGAGCGCCTGGTATGCACCCGGCGAGTCGGCGGCCGAGATGGTCGAGGCCATCTTGAAGGACAAGCGGAAAATTTTACCGTGTTCGGTTTACCTCACTGGTGAGTACGGCGTGAAGAATCAGTTTCTCGGCGTTCCCGTGAAACTCGGCGCCAGGGGCATGGAGCAGATCATCGAAATCAAACTGGAGCCGGAAGAGCAGGCAGCGCTGATGAAGTCGGCGGCGGCGGTGAAGGAGCTGGTGGACGTTATAAAGATGTAACACCTGGAAGGGGTAAGGGGTAATTTCAAGAGTGCGCTTGCCCCTTCTCACGCGCGCACGACATACCACAGGGCGCGCGTGTACTCGCGCACCATCTTGGCGATGTTCGAGATAGGAATCAGCTTCGGGCACACCGCTTCGCATTCCCCTTCGTTCGAGCACGCGCCAAAGCCTTCGGCTTCCATCTGGTCCACCATGCGCACCGCGCGATGTGTGCGTTCGGGATGGCCTTGCGGCAGGAGCGCAAGATGAGTGATTTTGGCGCCGGTAAAGAGATGGGCTGCCGCATTCTTGCAGGCAGCCACGCACGCACCACACCCGATGCAGGCGGCGGAGTCCATCGACTCTTCGGACACGTCTCTCGGGATCAGGATGTTGTTGGCGTCTTGTGCGCCTCCCACACCGGCCGAAATGTATCCGCCCGCGGCGACGATGCGATCGAAAGCCGAGCGATCGACCGTGAGATCCTTCAGGACGGGAAATGCCTTGGCACGCCAGGGCTCTACGGTAATCGTCTGGCCGTCTTTGAATCGCCGCATGTGGAGCTGACAGGTCGTCGTCCCTGGGTCGGGTCCGTGCGCGACGCCGTTGATCATGCAGCCGCAGGAGCCGCAGATGCCTTCGCGGCAGTCCGAGTCGAACGCAATGGCGTCTTCGCCTTTGCGAATCAAATCTTCGTTGACGACGTCGAGCATCTCGAGAAACGACATGTCGGTCGAGATGTCCTTGGCGACGTAATCCACCATGCGGCCCGGCTGATCGGTCGCCGGCTGCCGCCAGACTTTCAGATTCACGGTAATCGTCTTCGCTGACATACGCTCCTACTATCGACGATTGGGCGATTGATAATTGGGCGATAGGAACATCCGCGATTGGAAAATCCGCTGCACATCACCCAATCGCCTATCGCTCGATCGCTACTTGTAGCTTCTCTGACTCGGATGCACTTCCTGAAACTCCAGCGGTTCTTTGTGCAGCACTGGCTGGGTGCCGACGCCCGCAAACTCCCAGGCCGCCACGTAGGAAAAATGATCGTCGTCGCGCTTGGCTTCGCCGTCGGGCGTCTGATACTCCTCGCGGAAGTGGCCGCCGCACGATTCGTTGCGATGCAGCGCGTCGAAGGCCAGCAGCTCCGCGAACTCCATGTAGTCGGCCACGCGGCCGGCATAGTCGAGCATGGGATTCATATTGTGTTTCTCGCCCGGCACGACAGCGTTTTTCCAGAACTCGTCGCGCAGCGCGCGAATCTTTTCGATCGCGGTCTTCAGGCCGGAGTCGTTACGGGCCATGCCGACGTAGTCCCACATGATGTGGCCTAGATCACGATGGAACTGTCGAACCGTGCGCTTGCCCTTGACGTTCAGTACTCGATCGATGCGTGCCTGCGAATTGGTCGCGGCTTCCTTGAACGCATCGTGATCGGTTGACACCTTCGGCAGCGTTGCGCCCGCAAGGTAGTTCGCGACTGTGTACGGCGCGATGAAATAGCCGTCGGCAAGACCTTGCATCAAGGCGCTTGCACCCAGCCGGTTGGCGCCGTGATCGGAGAAGTTCGCTTCGCCCAGCACGAAGAGGCCCGGAATGGTGCTTTGCAGGTTGTAGTCCACCCACAGCCCTCCCATCGTGTAGTGGATGGCGGGATAGATCCGCATGGGAACCTTGTAGGGATCCTCGGCGGTGATCCGCTCATACATCTGGAACAGGTTGTCGTAGCGCGCTTTGATGACCTCGATGCCGAGCCGCTGAATGGCTTCCTTGAAATCGAGATAAACCGACAACCCCGTTTCGCCGACGCCGAACCCCTCGTCCGATCGCTCCTTGGCCGCGCGCGAGGCGACGTCTCGCGGCACGAGGTTGCCAAAGCTCGGATAGCGGCGCTCGAGGGAGTAGTCGCGCTCTTCCTCGGGAATCTGCTCGGGCGCGCGCGTATCGTCTTTTTTCTTCGGCACCCACACGCGGCCGTCGTTGCGAAGGCTTTCCGACATCAGCGTGAGCTTCGACTGGTGGTCGCCGCTGACGGGAATACACGTCGGATGAATTTGCGTAAAGCACGGATTCGCGAAGAGGGCGCCTCGCTTGTGGGCGCGCCACGCGGCGGTGACGTTCGAGTTAATCGCATTGGTCGACAGGTAATAGACCGTGCCGTATCCACCAGAGCACAGGAGGACGGCCTGTCCTTCATGCCGCTCGAGCTCGCCGGTGATCAGGTTGCGCGTGACGATGCCCCGCGCCTGACCGTCGACGACGACGAGATCCAGCATCTCGCGGCGTGGGAACAGCGTGACGTTGCCCGCATCCACCTGCCGCATCATCGACTGATAGGCGCCGAGGAGCAGCTGCTGACCTGTTTGCCCGCGTGCGTAGAAGGTTCTCGAGACCTGCGCGCCGCCGAACGAGCGGTTGTCCAGCAACCCGCCGTATTCGCGGGCGAAGGGCACACCGGTGGCCACGCAGTGATCGATGATGTCGACGCTGAGCTGCGCCAGACGATACACGTTCGCCTCGCGTGCGCGATAGTCGCCGCCTTTCACGGTGTCGTAGAACAGCCGGTAGACGCTGTCGCCGTCGTTGCGATAGTTTTTGGCCGCGTTGATGCCGCCTTGCGCCGCGATGCTGTGCGCCCGGCGTGGGCTGTCGAGAATGCAGAACAGCTTCACTCGGTACCCCTGCTCGCCGAGTGCGGCCGCAGCCGACGCGCCCGCCAGGCCGGTGCCGACGATGACGACCTCGTACTTGCGGCGGTTCGCCGGGTTGACGAGCTTATTTTCGAATTTCCGACGCTCCCATTTTTCCGAGAGGGGGCCGCCAGGAATCTTCCCGTCGAGCATCATGATCTGACTCCGTAGAGAAACACCCACACCGCGATCACGATGAAGCCGCCGGCGATGATCACGGCCGACACTTTTCCCACTCTGCGGATGAGCGGGGTGAAGCGGGGGCCGGCGATGCCCAGCGACTGGAACGAGCTCGCCACGCCGTGCCACAGGTGCATCCCGACGAAGACCATCGCCAGGACGTAGAGACCGACCGCCAGCGGCGAGCTGAAGTTCTCGCGCTCGAGCCGATACAGGTCGCGCATATCTGATGTGCCGTACTGATATTCGGCGCCGTACTTGAACATCCAGACATGGATCGGGATGAAGATCAGCAAGGCGATTCCCGTAAGGATCATGGTCGACGAGGCGAGACTTTTCTGGCTCGTGCCACCCGCCCGCGTCTTTTTCGCATACTTCGCGGGGCGTGCAGCCTGGTTCTTCACCGTCGTCGTGACAGCTTTGAAGATATGCATCAGGAAGACGGCGAGCAGCCCGATTTCCACCGGCACCACGAGCGGGTTGCTGATGAGCGTGTGTGAGTACGTGTTGAAAAAATCTGGGCCGAAGAAGACGAGCGCGTTGCCCACGATGTGCAGAATAAGATACAGAAAGAGAAGGACGCCCGTTGTGCCGATGATGAGCTTGGATGTAATCAGCGATCCGGACGAACGACTGCGGGACCTCATGTGATGAATTCTATTCGCAACTGCTTGACGCAGACAAACCGCGAACGATACGATTCAACGTTTTGTACCTATGAAAATTCACGAGTATCAAGCCAAAGCCATCCTCGCAAAATACGGCGTGCCGGTTCCGTCCGGTGAGGTCGTCTTCAACGCATCGGACGCCAAAGGCGTCGCCCAGCGCCTTGGTGGCGTGGCGGTCGTCG
>JANMJM010000048.1:0-1723 GCA_031371345.1 Vicinamibacteria bacterium | reverse complement strand
CCGACGCGATTCGCGCGCACGTGCAGACGGCAAAAGCTGCCGGCTACAATACCCTGCTCGGGCAGGTGCGCGGCCGCGGCGACGCGTACTACACGACGCGCTTCGAGCCGCGCGCGGCGCTGCTGGCGAAGCAATCACCGTCGTTCGATCCGCTGGAGACCGTGCTGGCCGAAGCCCATCCCGCGGGGCTTCGTGTGCACGCCTGGATGAACACGAACCTGGTCTCCGATGCCGAGCCTCCACATCTGCCCGATCACATCGTGTACAGACATCCTGATTGGCTGATGGTGCCTCGAGAGCTCGCGGTCGGCCTCGCCACCGTTGATCCGCGAAGCCGCGAGTATCTCTCGGCCTTATCGGGTTATGCGCACGCGCACAGCGACCGCATCGAGGGGTTGTACACGTCGCCGCTTCACGCCGCGGCCGCCGAGTACACGGTGAAAGTGATTGCCGACGTCGCGGCGCGATATGCCGTCGACGGGATTCATCTCGACTACATCCGTTTTCCGAACGTCGAATTCGACTATTCGACGAAGGCGCTCGCGCAGTTCCGCCAGTATCTTCAGCCGCATTTGAGTGACGCCGAGCGTCGGCAGTACGAGGCGCGCGCGCGTCACGAGCCGTTGTTCTACACGCAGATGTTCCCGCAGCGGTGGATCGAGTTCCGGCAGGAGCGCTTGACCGATCTTCTGACGGGCGTGCGAGCGGCGGTGAAGGCGAAGCGGCCACACGCGACGCTCAGCGCGGCGGTGATTCCCGATGCGGAGGAAGCCGCGGCGCGGCGCATGCAGAACTGGCAAAGCTGGCTCAAGAATGGTTTACTCGACGTTGTGTGCCCGATGGCCTACACGACAGATGCTCTCGTGTTCCGCACGCAGGTGTCCGCCGTGCGGAGGCTGGCGGGCTCGAGACCTGTCTGGGCGGGCATCGGCGCGTTTCAGCTTTCGTCGCTGGAGACGATCTTGAACATACGCGCGGCGCGCCAAATCGGCGCGCAGGGCGTGATTCTGTTTTCCTACGACAACTTCGCGAATACCAACAGCGACTACCTTGCCGCCGTCGGCCGTGATGCCTTTCGAGAATAGTCGTTTCGCTCGAGCTGCAGACCTCCTACAGCGTGGGCATGAAGATGGCGCCTTCCCCGCTGCCGTCGTGGAGGTCGGCACGGCCGAGCGCGCGCTGTGGCGGCAAGCGTTCGGCCGCCTCGACTACGACGCGGCGTCTCCGTCAACGACAGAGGCCACGATCTTCGAGCTCGCGTCGCTCACCAAAGTGATCGCGACAACGAGCGTGGCCATCCGACTCGTCGAGCAGCACGCCATCGATCTGAACGATCGCGTGAAGCGCTGGATGCCGGAATGGAGCGGAAAGGATCGCGACGGCGTGACGGTGCGGGCTCTGTTGACGCACAGCTCCGGCCTGACGGCGACGCTGCCGTTCTATCGCGATCACCAGGGCCGACGGGAATTCCAACACGCGATCTGCACGCTCCCGCTCGAGTACGCACCCGACACGCAGTCGATCTACAGCGACCTCGGCTTCATCCTGCTCGCCTTCATTCTGGAGGACGCGGGACGGCGACCGTTCGAAACGGCGGCGGGTGATTTTCTGCGGACCGTCACGCGACAACCGATCCTCTTCAAGCCGCCCTCGTCGTTGCGATCGTCGATCGCGCCAACGGAGTTCGATCCGTGGCGAGGCCGGCGCCTGGTTGGAGAGGTGC
>JANMJM010000040.1:0-4954 GCA_031371345.1 Vicinamibacteria bacterium | reverse complement strand
GTTTCGTGCCAACGTATTCCCTCAGTGCCGCATTGATGAGGGTCTGATAGCTGCCGCCGTCGGCGCCATGAACCTGTTTGCGAAACCACCGCAACAGATCGTCATCGATGCGGATCGTGATCCGCGTCTTCCCTGGCGGGGTCTTCAAGACCGGCCCGCGTTTGCCACTCTTAAAGTCGTACTGTGCTTTCATGGTTTTACTCCGTACTGCTCGCGCTCCTGCGGCTTGCCTTTACGAGCCGATATGAGGCGCGGTCGTTCGCCGCGCCAGGTGTAGACGACAACAAGCACATTTCCCAGTGCATCCATGCCGATGGTGACGTAGCGCTCCTCGATCCCTTCGTCGTCTCGAACCGTGATGGCCTGCTCATCGTGCAGGACGGTGGCTGCGTCGGCAAAGTCTACGCCGTGGTTCTTGAGGTTCGCAGCTGCCTTCCGCGGATCCCATTCGGCATCGTCGGGCCATCAATCTCACAGTGTATGCACAATCGTGCATACAGTCAACTGTCTCTGCTCTATGGGCCTGCCTCGTATCGCGCGAGAGAACTGCGCCGCTAGCCCGGGGCATCGAAGTCCGCGGCTAAGGCAGGCCGCGTACAGCGAAATGGCCGGCATCCGACCGGCCATGCAGGTTCCTTTCGCGCTTCTGCCCGCGCTTGTGGCGGGTGCTTTTAGCCTAACAACAGCCTAACGATTTCCTTCTAAAACATGGTTCTGCGTTTGGAGACCCGCGCAAAGGCGTGTTTTGAGGAACCGACTACTCGGGCGAAACCGAGTGATCTAACCGACTAAATTCGGCGATTTTCTTAGAAAAACTGGTCGGGGCGAGAGGATTCGAACCTCCGACCCCTCGGTCCCGAACCGAGGCGCAACAACGCGAATTCCTAGTGATCCGGCGAGCTTCAGTATCGGCCTAACAACGGCCTAACGATTCACACCAAGCACTACCGACCATGGCCGGTTATCGGCCGCTCAAGGTTCTCCGCGAACACGCGGCCAGCACCGGTTCCTTTAGGCACAGCTATCGTCGCGGCAACGCGTGAACACGTTGGTTGATAGTCACTAAATACGACGCGATATTCAGGAGTAATGAACGGTCGGGCCCTCTCCACTCAGTCGCTGTTCACCGGAGACAGCCCGGGGTGCTCACTTAACGTATCGTTAGGACGCTCGGCGATGGGAGCCACCGATTACCTGCACCTCGCCCAGCTAACTGTTGTTCGGACTCTGATAGACCGGAATCGGAAGGTCAATACGGCCGGGTTAAACTTTCGTACGAATGGCGAACACGAATTGTCCTTATTGTCCCGTTAGCCATCCCGCGTCGCATATTCGTTTTAGAAACGACGTCGTCTGTGGTGCGACCGGAGGTCAGGAAATATTCCATGCGCACATGCATGTGATACCTCGATTTATCGAGGAACCTCTTGCTGGCAAGGGCATCCGGTCGTTACTTAAGTCAGAAGCGAATAAGTGGTGAGGGGGATGTCCGCGCCGCCGGTTACATCCTTCTCCAAAACCGCCCGTCTCCATCTCTCCATAACGCCAGTAATCTCTCGGCTCACGGCCGAGCTGCTCGCCTGAGGTATTACCAAACCGTATTTTCTGCCGTCACGTGTTGATATTCGATCTCTTGACTGTGCGAATTGCTTCCGTGAAGAGGAGAACCCGATTCTGGAAACGTCGGCCGGCCATGTGCTCGCATACGGGACAGTGGCGACTGCTAGGATGATATGTTTCGGTTTCATTCCTAAGCTTTGAGCAGCGATCGTGTTTTTGAGGGAGCGACGGTCCCCGACTGCAGACAACGTCACGTTAACTAGATGTCGGACCCCCAAAGTTGCAAGGAAAGAAATCCTGCTTGGCTTTTTGGCCCTGATTCCTTGGGAATCTGCTAGACACCACTCCTCACGCACGGCTAGAGTGTACGATTCCTAACGCCGACGAGAGGACGTGCCATGCGAGTACCAAGGCTGTTGACGGTCACGTCCGACGAGCCGCTTCGACAATCGTTGAAGTTCGCCGCGCGCGCACTTCACTTCGACATCATCGAATCGACGGGCTCCCTTACCCTGTCACGTTACTTCGAGAACAAGCATCCCGACGTCGTCGTGATCGGCCCTGCCGTGCGGCATCCGTGGGATGCGTTGCAGATCGCTCGCCTCGTTCGCCAATGGGCCCACGGGGTGCCGATCATGATGGTGACCGCGCCCGGATCTGAAGAGCTCGCTGTTGCGGCCATGCGGGCGGGTGTCAGCGATTATTTCAAAGCTCCCGTACACCCTGGCGAGTTGAGCGAAGGAATTCGGCGCCAGATCGACGACCGCTCGGCTCCGCCCGCATCGGCCGTGCCGCTGATCGGGGAAAGTCGCGCAGCCGGGATGATCGCGGCGGCGATCGACAAAGTCTCGGCGGTCGACAGCAACGTGCTGATCACCGGAGAAACCGGGACGGGAAAAGAGCTCGCCGCCGGGTTGATCCATGCGAGGAGCCGTCGTGCGAAGCACCGACTGGTTTCGATCAACTGCGCGGCGATTCCGGATACGCTGCTGGAAAGCGAGCTGTTCGGATACGAACGCGGCGCGTTCACAGGCGCGGCGTCGCCGCACGCCGGCCGCATGAGCGAGGCGCACGGTGGAACGGTGCTGTTCGACGAGATCGGCGACATGAGCCTTATCGGGCAAGCGAAAATTCTGCGGCTTGTCGAAGAGAAAGAAGTGGGCCGTCTCGGCTCGACGCGCAATGTACGCGTAGACGCGCGAATCATCACCGCCACCAACCGGAGTCTTGAGGCGCTTATCGCCGACGGACGGTTTCGCAGCGATCTCTACTTTCGGCTGGACGTCGCGCGTGTGCAGCTGCCGCCGCTGCGAGAGCGCCGCGAAGATGTGCCATTGCTGGTCGCGTACTATCTCGGCGTGATCCGCGATCGTTTCGAGCGGGATGTGGACGCCGTGACCGATGAAGCCATGGAGGCGCTGACCGCCTTTGACTGGCCGGGCAACGTCCGCGAATTGAAGAACGTGATCGAGCGTGCGGTCATGAACACCTCATCTCAGCAGATCGGGATCGCCGATTTGCCGGAGAAGCTGCAAACGCGGCGCGCGTCACGTGTGTCAGCGGAGGACGGACAGCCCGGCTCGCTGCAGGAGGCGCTGTTCGCCGCCAGGGGCAATAAAAGCGAGGCGGCCCGTGCGCTGCAGTGCTCCAGGATGACTGTGTACCGAAAGCTCGCGAAGGCGCAGCCACGATAAGCAGGCGGCACATGTAACAGGTGTCACCGAGCAGTGTGACAGGTACTCGTCCCTTCCTGTCGCATGGCGGACTCTCCTTTCCACTGACACGCCTGGCATCAATCCTGCCTCATCTCCTACGAGGCTGCGCTCCTACCGGTCACCTCATCATTCATGACGAATCACGAAGTCGGCAAGGCGGATATCCGCCGCGCGCAGGTCATCGTCTGTGATCAGGATCGCGATCGAGCGACGCTCGTCGCGAATTCGGTTGCTGCATGCGATGCGGACGTCCTGTGTTCTGAACGATTCGACGCGATCCCGGTGCCGCGAGGCATCTGTGTCGAGCTCGTCGCGATTGGCCAGCCGCCCTCGGCAACGGAGCTGAGCGCGATACAGAGGTTAACGGAAAAGCGCGCTCACGTAATCGCCTATGGTGATCACGCCGACGGCTGGTCGCTCGGCATTCGGTGCCGCGCGCACCTGGCAGGCGCAGGCGTTTTGCTCGACTCTGTTAGCACACGATTTCCATCCGAGCTGCACGCGAGACTCGCGCACACGCTGTCGGTTGAACAGGGCCGCCTTCGCGAACGTGACGCCTTGAGCCGCACGTTCCGCGAGCAGGGCATCGTTGGCGACAGCGACGCGATGCTGACGATTTTCCGTTGGGTCACGCGCATCAGCGCCCTCAGCGATCTTCACGTACTCATCACTGGCGAGACCGGCACGGGAAAACAGCTTCTCGCCGAAGCCATTCACCGGTTGGATCCCAAGCGCCGGGACGGCCCGTTCATCGCGCTGAATTGCGGTGCGATCAGCCCGGGTCTGGCGGAGAGCGAGCTGTTTGGACATCGCCGCGGAGCGTTTACGGGCGCGGACCGCGATCGCAAAGGGCTGATTAGGGCCGCCCAAGGCGGCGTTCTGTTCCTGGATGAAGTCGGCGAGCTGGATCCGGCGCTGCAGGCGAAGGTCCTGCGCGTGTTGCAGGAAGGCCGCGTGCTTGGCCTCGGCGACGATCACGAAGTGCAGGTCAGCGTCCGAATCATCGCGGCCACGAACCGGGATCTCGAGCACATGGTTGCACAGCGGACGTTCCGCGCCGATCTGTTCCACCGTCTGAACGTGCTGTCCGTGCACATGCCGCCGCTGCGCGAGCGGGCCGCCGATATCCGTCCGCTCGTCACGCACTTTGCGGGCAGATACGCCGCGCTGCGCGCTCAGACCCCGGTGCCGATTGGTGACGAGTTCGTCGAGGCGCTCATGCAGGACGAGCTCTCCGGCAACGCGCGGCAACTCGAAAACATCGTACGGCGTGCCATTGTGCAGAAGGAGGACGCGCGACCGCTCGGACTCGCCGACCTGCCGCCCGAAATCTGGGCGCACGTCTCGCAGCACGGCGGCGGCACAGACCAGAGTCCGGCATGCGCATCAGAGCCTTCGCCATATCTGGAGCAGGTACTGACGCTGAACGATTGGAATCTCTCGCGCGCGCTGGCGTCCTGCGAGCGCTCGCTCGTCGAAGTGGCCCTTCACGCGGCGAACGGCAATCAATCGCAGACCGCACGCCTCCTCGGCATCACGCCCCGAAGCGTCTACAACAAGATGCGCAAGCATCAACTCTGAACGGCGCTTCCGTTCTTGCGCGGGCCTTCCGGAACGATTGTTCCGACTCGTGCGCGCTCACCGCCGGCCGAGATCATTTCGCTGCAAATCCCCATGAT
>JANMJM010000033.1:0-21238 GCA_031371345.1 Vicinamibacteria bacterium | reverse complement strand
GACGGCAAGTTTTCGGAAGAAGGCGCGACCCATTCCAAATCCGAGCTCGGCCGTCGTGCCACGTTCCGGATCGTTGATCGCTTTGTCCACGCCGGCGTTGCCGACGAGCGTCACGTATTTGGATTGGTGGGACATGAGAATCGGGAACACGATCGTCTGTCCCGCGTCGGCGATGCCATTGTCGACGCTGCCGCCGGTTGAGAATTCGATTTGCGGATACACCGACACGCGCACGCCCCGTCCCTCGTCGTTGTAGAAATTGAATTTGAGTCCGAAGGCAGAATCGCCAAGCCCAATCTGGTAAGGACTTGCGGCCTCCCGCCTGGCGACGACAGGGAATTCCAATTTGATCTGTGTCGGCAGCTCGTGTCCAAATCCTTTCAGGACGATACCGTAGTTGGCGTCGACGGTTACCACATTAAGGCTGCGCGCATCGACCGCAAAATCCGCCGCCGTCAACAAGTTGATCTCGTATTCGCCTTTGTCCGGCACGCTTGGATCGTCGGTCTCGAGTGGCGGGGACTGCGGTGTGGCGTCGATCACCTCGAGTTTGTCGTTGTTGGTATACAACCCGCGGCGGTGCTTCGGAAAGAGCGGTGAAGGAGCGTGCCCTGGGTTTTCGACTTTCGGCGGTGCGACACTCTGCGCCCATGCTCGAGCGTCAGAGGAGATGAAGAAGATCACGAGGAGCACCAGCCACCGAGATCGAGACCTCATGCGCGGGGCTGTAGCAAATTTGTAACCATTTCTCGGGTCTTTAGGGGAAAGAGGAAGTCAGCCCCTGGCATGACCACCGTGTCCACTAATGAACACCCTATCTGGTTTCATGTGCGGTAACGTCACGGCTGTGGATCACCCTCACATTTCCACTGAACGGGTTTGCCCTTCCTGTGATAGCCAGGAGATTCGACCGATGGCGCCACGCTCGTACGAAAGCGAGAGTGGTGTGACCTGGTACGAGTGTCTGACGTGCAATCGGATGTGGCATCGTGAGAAGGCGATGTCGTCTGTGCCTTTCAACTCACGGCGCTCCAAGACGGCAGCCCCACCGACCTAGCTGAAGTGGTGCGCCCGGAGGGTCTCGAACCCCCGACCCCCGGTTTAGGAAACCGGTGCTCTATCCTGCTGAGCTACGGGCGCGTATTGGACGTAAATTCTAGTTTATCTGTAGGCACGTTGTTGTCTCAGCGACGCCAGCGCATGCCGACTGCGAAGGTTGCGAGCGCGCCCGGAGCGTCGTGGTCCGGGAATGTGATGAAGCCGCGAAGTTGTGGAACGATGGCGATGTGGCGCGAGATCGTGACGACAGGCCCGACGGCAAACGTCACGGCTTTCTCATGGTCGATCGGGCCCCATTCTTTCGAGCGAAGAGCACCGAATCCACCAGACATTTCAACGGCGATACGCTCGTAAGCGGTCGGGCGCGTAGTCCCGACAATCAACGAGTGCGCAGACCATCTAGCGTCGTTATAACGTCGCTTTATCGCATCCGCGCGCACCCCGATCCACCACGTCGGTGACACGAATATTCCCAACTCGACATGTGCGCCCAGGCCATCGACGGTGCCGCCGCTGGAAGACTCCGCTAAGGCTCCCGCCTCTACAAACGGCGACAGTGTCTGCCCGTGGATTGTTGCGGGGACGAGGACAATCAACGCGAGAATAGGGACCAGAAATTTCGACATTGGCTCATGCCTCCACCAGGTAATGCGACATTGGTGGGCGGAAGCGCTCACTGTTGAAACTGATCGGCTTTCAGTTGAGTTGCAGGAGTAATATGGCCTGCAGTTCAGGAGGCCGCAGATGCGTGTTCTGACGATCGTTATCGCATTCGCATCGCTCGTCGCCCTCCCCGTCGGTGTCGACGCTCAGACCACAGGAAAAGCATGGACGCCACCCCACACCGCATGGGGTGATCCCGATCTACAAGGCACCTGGAACTTCGCGAATCTCACGCCTTTGGAACGACCCAGCGAGCTGGCAGGGAAGGACATCCTCACGGCCGAAGAAGCAGCGGCTTTTGAAAAGCAGACGCTTCAAGAGCGCGCCGCCACGCTTTCCACAGGTGACCGGGAATGGTGGGACTCGGGATCGAAGATCATGAAGTCGAGGCGAACATCCCTCGTCGTCGATCCGCCTGACGGAAGAGTTCCGCCGTTGACACCGGAGGCACGAAAGCGAGCGGCTGCCCGCGCAGACGCACGGCGTGGACATGGGCCCGCCGATTCGTGGGAGGACCGATCGTTATCCGAACGTTGTATTTGGTTCGGATCGGCCGGGCCGCCAATGCTTCCGGGCCCCTACAACAATAACGTTCAGCTCGTGCAGACCCGTGAGTACGTGGCGATTCTCAACGAAATGATCCACGATCTTCGCATCATCCCGATGGACGGGCGGCCGCGTGCCGGCGACAGCATTCATCAATGGATGGGCGACTCGCGCGGACACTGGGAAGGCAGCACGCTCGTCGTCGAGACGATTCATTTCACCGACGAACGGAACTTTCGAGGATCGGGCGGGAACCTGCGCCTGGTTGAGCGCTTCACGCGCGTCGGCCGCGACACGATCGATTATCAATTTACGGCGACAGATCCGACGACATGGTCGAGACCCTGGACAGCGGCGTTTCCTCTGACGAAGACACTGGAGCCCTTGTACGAGTACGCATGTCATGAGGGGAACTACCTCAGCATGGCCGGCACGCTGAGCGGGGCCCGGGCCCAAGAGAAGTGAGGCGCGGCGTTACCTGGTTTTTTTGCGCAGATGGCCGTACATCAACTCTTCAACAAACTCCACACACTTGTATTCCAGAAGTTGTGCGTTCTTCTCCACGCGACGATAGAGCGGCATGCTGATCTTCCAGGGCCGCGTGAACACTTTCGGATCCTCGATGGTGGCCTCGTACTGAAGAACGTCTCGGCTCACAGGCGTATAACGTTCGACCACATGTAACGCCTCGCTGTGAAAATTACCGGCCCGATCGAACCATGTCTGGTCGTTGAAGGACGTCACGTCGACGACTAATGTATCGCCATCCCAACGACCGCGCGACCATCCCATCCACGTATCGGCAGGGCTCTCGTCGGTGCTGTTCATATAGATCGTGCGGCTCGCGCTCGCAAATTCATACGCCATCAGGATCTGCGTCGGCGTCTGCACGATTTGAAATGGATAGGGCATGTACGCGGCGCGCGGCACGCCTGGCATATAACACTTGATTTCCGGATCCAGTTTCAGCCAGTTCGCGGCGTTCTCTTTCTTTTTCGCTGCCGCCCACGGCTGGTAGGGAATGTCGTTGCCCTCGACGACGCCGAGACCGGCCGGAACGCTGAAGGCCGCGCCCAGTTCGAGGATCGGGCCCTGGCGCGCCGCATGATCCTGAATATCCCAATTGGCCGTGTTGTTCGCCTGCCAGATACCGTTCACGTCGGGCTTGCCGTCTTTGAACGCCGACCGAGGCGCCTTGTAGATCGCCGGTCCCTGGCCCGCCGTCGGAATCACGGCGAGCGAAAACGTGGCGGCCGCGACGGCTGCCGCACTCGCAACGATCGCACCTCTGATCCGATGTCGCATCTGATGATCTCCTCGTGCAGGCACGCTAGCGCGGTGACTCGGCCGGATCATTCGGGGCGCCAGTGCCGGTCGAGCCGATGAACAGCTTGCGGCCGTCTTTGAACGTCAGATCCCTGCCGTTCCCCTTCAGGGTGCCATCTTTCGCCTGATAGCCGTCAACGACGATCACGGTGCCAATCGGCAGGGAGTTCTTCGTCACGCCGCGCCTGAATAACGTGTTGGGTGTGCCGCCTTCGATCATCCACTCTTCGACTTTGCCGTCCGGGCGTTTCACATCGATGTGGATCCAGGCGTGAGGATTAATCCATTCGACTTTTGTGACCGTGCCTTCCAGCTTAATCGGCTTCTGTGCGTCGAATTCTGCGGCGAACGCGTGGTGCGCGCGCAACGGCACGGCGGCACACATCAATCCGACACCGGCAAGTACAAGAATGAGCTTTGCTCGCATGCACGCTTCTCCCTTCAGCGATTTTTCTCTTCGGCGCGCGCGCCACTAAGGAGGTTCGTCATGCCGTAATTCCCCTCGTGACACGCATACTCGAAGATCGGCCCCTCGGCCTTCGTCATCGGTATGGCAGCCGTCCATGATTTGGTAAACGTTGCCGGATCGTCGACGGTGAATTCGTAGTTGATCGTCTCGGCGTCCACGCGCGTGAAGCGCTCGGTCAGACGCAAGTTCTCGCTCGATCCCCGGAAGCTTGTGTCGTTCCTGTAGTTCGTGGTGGTCACCACGAGCGTGTGTCCTTCCCAGCGGCCGCGCGAGTCGCCGAGCCACTGGCGGATGTGTGGTGACGCATGCGGACGCCCGTCGAGCGGAATGATGCGCACGTCGTGGATCATCTCGATGAGAATGGCCACGTGCGTCGGCGTCTGCAGGATTTGATAGTTGTTGTTGTAGCCGCTTGGAAGCATCGGCGGTCCCGCCGTTGGCCACAGGATGCAACGCTCGGCCAGAGGGCGGTCCTCCGGTCCGTCGGCAGGGCTGCTCCGTCGAGCGACGGCGCGCGCGTCAGCTCGCCGCTGTCCCTCTGAGGTTAACGCCGGCACCCTTCCGTCGGGAGGATCGACCACAAGCGACGTCCGCCGGGTTGAAACGACCTTGGTCCCTCGGTCGTACCAAAATTGATTGTAGGCGAGCGCGAGGTCGGCATCGGCTCCCGCTCCCTCGCGGCGATCGGCATCGCGCGCCTGCAAGGTTTGCTTTTCAAATGCGGCGGCTTCCTCGGCGCTCAGCGTCTGTTTATCGGCGAGCTCTCGCGGCCGTTCGAATGGCGTGAGAGTCGCGTTCGTCCACAAACCTTGCAGATCCGGGTCGCCCCACGGCGTGCGCAGCGAAGGGCGCCCTTTCGTCGCCGACTGAGCGGCGGCCGGAGAGGCGGCCAACGACAGAACGACGATGACGGCCGCCAGAGCATGCATCTGAACCCTCACGATTTCCACCGAACATAGACCCTTCAAATCAGCGTGTCAATGGCTGGGGAGAGGTGTAGACTTTCGCTCGCACAAACATGGGACTGCGGAACCTGCCTAGCGCCCCGGTCGTCGCGATGGTTGCCGTCGCTGGAATCACGTTTGCGTGCGCCATCAGCGGCCGCGTACTCGCCTCTCCCGCGCCCCAAGCTGCGCCACGGCCTGGGCCTCAGATGTCCGAGACCGTCTTCAAGAATATTCAGGTGCTCAAGGGGATTCCCGTCGACGAGTTTCTCGACACCATGGGCATCATGTCGGCCGCGCTGAGCTTTGACTGCGCAGAGTGCCACACGGGCGCTGGTACCGACAAGGTGCTATGGGAATTCGACACGCCCAAGAAGCGCGTTGCGCGCCGAATGACGTTGATGATGGCCGCGATCAACAGGGACAACTTTGGCGGACGGCAAGTCGTGACGTGCTGGACGTGCCATCGGGGCCGCGATGTTCCGCTGGCCATGCCGAGCATCGATACCGTGTACGGCACACCGGTGCTGGAGCCCGACGACATTATCGCGCGGCCATTTGCGGGAGAGCCTTCGCCCGACGAGATCCTCGATAAGTATCTGCAAGCGCTCGGTGGCGCGCAGCGGCTGGCGAGTGTCACCTCGCTTATCGCAACCGGGACGAGCGAATACTTCCGGGGATTCGGAGGCGGGGGTCAGGTCCAAATTTTCGCGAAGTTCCCCGATCAACGCACCACCATCATCAGGTTTCCCGACAACCCTGAGCGCGGGAACGCGACCCGGACGTTCGACGGCCACAACGGCTGGGTCGTGACACCTCTCGCAGTGGTGCGGGACTACGCGCTCGGCGGAATGGAACTCGACGGCGCGAGGCTGGACGCGCAGTTGTCCTTTCCAGCGCAGATCAAACAAGTCCTCACTCGGTTACGTGTGGGCCCGCCCGACGCGATCGACGGGCACGACGTGCGCGTCGTTCAGGGAACGGGATCCAGGGGTCTCGTCGCGACGCTGTATTTCGATAAGGAATCGGGCCTGCTCGTGCGGATGGTGCGATTCGGCAATACGCCGATCGGCCGCGCACCATCGCAAGTGGACTTTGCCGACTATCGCGAGGTTGCCGGAGCTGGAATCAAGATGCCGTACCGCTGGACGTTCGGTTGGCTGGACGGTCGCGATTCGTTCGAGCTGAAGGACGTGCGGGTGAATGTCCCCATCGACCCTGCGGTGTTCGGCAGACCGGTTGCGCCGGGAGGCCAGCAAGGAAAGTGAAGATGCGCCATTGTTTTGTGCTCGTCGCTGCGGCGTGGTTGGCGGCAGTGCCCGTCGCTGGCCAGAAAACCTGGACACCGCCGCTGACGCCTTACGGCCAGCCGGATCTGGAAGGTGTGTGGGAGAACAAGAGCGCAACGCCGTTGGAGCGTCCGAAGGAACTGGCCGGACGGCCGTTTCTGACCGACCAAGAAGTCGCTGAGCTGAAAAAACGCGCGGCGCGACTTTTCGACGTGAACGGCAATGCCGACTTCGCCGGCGGCGACAGTTATTTTCTCGCGCTCCTGGCAAACCCTCAGCAGTACGTCAACCCCAACGTGACGGGCAGCGTCACGGCGATGGTTGAACGAGATCTCGAGAATCGCACGTCGCTGATTGTGGACCCCGCCGACGGGAAAATCCCATCGTTGACGCCGGAGGCGCGGGCGCGCACTGCCGACCGTCCGGCGCCCAACGCGGCTCCACGGCGTCCAGCAGCGGGCCCCGAAGATCTACCGAACGCGCTCCGTTGCATCACCTATGGGATGCCGCGGCTTGGCGTCACGAACCTCAACGCCGCGGGTCCGCTGGGCTACTACCAAATCGTGCAAGCGCCGGGATATGTGGCCCTCTTTCTGGAAGCCATCCACGAAACTCGCATCATTCCTCTCGATGGGCGGCCACATCTCACCGAAGGCGTGCGTCAGTGGAGCGGCGACTCGCGGGGCCGATGGGAAGGCAGCACGCTCGTGGTCGACACCACCAATTTCTCGCCGAACAGTTATTTTCTCGGCGCCGCCGAGAATCTGCACGTCGTCGAACGGTTCACACGTGTGGCGGCCGACACAATCAATTACGAGATCACGCTGAACGATCCGACCACATGGACCGCACCGTGGACGGCCGTGATCCGCCTGAAGCGGACTGCCGACAAAATCTACGAGTACGCGTGTCACGAGGGGAATTTCCAGACGATGGAGGGGATTCTGGGCGCCGCGCGTGCCGATGAGAAAGCCGCCGTGGACGCGGCGAAAGGCAAGAAGTAGATCAGGGTTTTTCCAGACCCGTATACGCAAAGTCGGCCGTCGTCGTCGAACCTTCCTTCACACGAACCGTCTTGGCGATCACTCCATAGCGCTCGTGCCAGGCCTGAATCTTATAGGTTCCTGCCGGGACGTTGTCGATCGCGTATGTGCCGGCAACGCCGCTCGTCGCGAAGTACGGGTGATTGACGACCCCGACAAACGCGGTCATCCACTTGTGCACGTCGCACGTGATGCGCAACATGATCTCTTCGTCTTTCAACCGAAACTGGTAGGCAATCCCAGCCTTAGGTTGGCCCACGTTGAACGTGTTGCCGCGGGCCGAAAAACTGTGGACGTCGTGCAGCAACTCGTCGCTGTTCCGCACTTGAAGGATCTGCCCGACGCGCGCACCAATCACGCGAGGAACGTATACGCACGCTCGCTGATCGATGACGACCGGCGTGGCCGGAACTGCCGATGCCGGAAACGAGCCTTCGAGTCTGACAAAGACATTGGCGAGACTCCCGTCGCGGTTTGCCGCGACCGTCTCCTGGATCACGCGCCTGCCGGCATTCAGGTTCGCGCACATCGGATCCATCCCCATTCGGATGATCGGATTACCGGGTGGGGTTCCGCCGAGGGCGATGTGACCGTTGATCGCTCCCCGTTTCGCGGGCTGCGCACCGATAACATTGGGCGCACGACCGGCGGCGAGCGACAGAACGAAGAGCGCGACGAAACCGATCGGCCAACGCGTCATCGTTGTCTCGGTGACGCGTCTTTCCACGCTGGCGCACTCTTTGGCGGGTACCAATAGTGCTGATGGCAGCTCTCGCACGCGTGCTCGAGTTTGTCGCCAGCGTCGAAGAGTCCCTTCGCATTCCTGGCGTTGATGGCGTCCAGAGCCGGCAGCGCCGCGTCATGGAGACCATCGATCAGCGTGGTCCACGTCGCGGGATCGTCGAGGATTAATCGTTGGATGGCTTCCGGCTGCAGTTCAACGTGCGGGTTCTCCGACTTTTCTCCCGGTCTCGCCACTTGGCGTCCAGGCATCCGTAGCAGGTTCGTCGCCTCGACCAGTTGAATAGCGCTGCGCCGAACGGCCGTCCACTCTTCGTCTGTCCGCGGCTCTCGCTCTTCGGTTCCGGTGACGCTGACGATGGTCGCCACAGAGTTCCACAACACGTCAGCATTCGGATCAACGATCGAATCCATGATGTCTTTAACGGTTGCGGTCGGCCTGTAGGCCGGCGCCGGCTGCCGGCTTCCGCATCCGCAGGCGACGAGCACGAAAACCGCGATCACGAGCCGGGCATATCGGGTGGGCATGGGTCCTGACTTTACTGCGTCGACGTGCGTGGCCCCTTGGTTACTTTGACGACGACGCCGACGAGGTATTCGACCTCGATCTGATCGCCAATTTCCAGCGGCAGCCCCACGACCGCTTCGGGTCCCACCCGTGTGGCGTTGAGTTGTTCGCTCGAATCGTCCAGATGGATGAACACAATTTCCAGCGACATCTGGCCGTGAATGCTGACTGGACGCAGCGCGCGCACGACCGCCTGGCGCGATCCTTTCAACATGTGGCCGCCCGATGCGGGACGAATCGTTCGGCGAGGCGGTCGATCCGTTTTCCGAGCGGCGTAAACGATATCGCCAGCGAAAACATAAAGGCGCCGAACGCCGTGAGCGCCGCTTCGGTATAGGCGCCGGGATAGTGAGAGGCGTGCATGGCGGCGTCGGCAAAGAATGTGCTCGCGGCAACGAGCGCCGAAGATGTCCAGCGATCGGCGAGATGTCTCGCGTGCTGCGTAAAGGTCACGCCAAGCAGCGGGATCACGCCGAGCAATCCTGTTTTGGTGGCGATCGCAAGATGGATGAGCGTCACGCCGGCGAGATCGCCCTGCACCATCAACAACATGCAGACCACGGCCACCTCGACCGCCTTGTGCCCGCAGAGCACCAGCCTGAACTGATGTTTTTCGTGCAACGTGCTGGGAAGGGCCATTGCTGAGCGGATTGTAGTGCATTGGCGCCGCCACGCTAAAATGATCGTCATGCATCCACACGTTGCCGGCGTGTTCACGCAGCTCGACGAGGCGCGATCGACACTTCGCGCGGCCGTCGAGATGGTGCCCTCTCATCTGAGGAGTCAGCGGCCGGGCGACGATCGCTGGTCGGTCAACGAAATCCTCGAGCATCTGTCGCTCGTTGAGCAGCGATTCGCCGGCCTGATCGCGATGCGGATAGCCGAGGCTCAGAACACGGGCGTTGGTCCCGAGCAGGACACGCGCGATCCGTTCCCCGTGGCTCTTCGACAGATGCTCGCCGATCGCGCCAACCGGCGAAGCGCGCCGGAGGCTGTGCATCCGAGAGCGGGGTTGGACGAGGCAGCGGCGTGGGCCGCCGTCGAGCGCGCCCGATCACTGACGCGCGACACGGTGATCGCGGCCGATGGGCTGGCGCTCAGCCAGGTGACGCACAACCATCCCGTGTTTGGCACTTTGAACATGTATCAACTGGTGGAGCTGATCGCCAACCACGAGGTTCGGCACAGCAAGCAGATTGCGGGCATCGCCGAGCAGCTTACTTAGAGGCGAGCAGCTTTCGAAGGTGCACCTTTTTCATACTTTCGCGCGGGCTCGCAGCCGGGCCGTTCAGCCACTGCGCCACATGAACGAGGCTCACCCGATGATGGACGCCGGGATTCCTCACCTCGATGTCGAAGACCGTCGCGCGCCCAGGCGGATCTTTTAGGTCTGCCGACCGTAAAACATTGAGACCGAGAATGACGGCCTCAAACAGTGAGTCGGCCATCACGTCTGCGGAGTGCTTGATGCCTCTCGAATCCGTGAAACTGACGGTGCAGGTGCGATCGGCCACGAGGAATCGAGTGTAGATCGCTGGGCGAAGAAAAAGCAAAACTAAGACACGAGCGATTTTCGAACCGCATACAACACGATCTCCGCGGTGTTGTGCAGTCCGAGCTTCTGCATGAGATTTGCGCGATGCGTTTCGACCGTGGAGACGCCGACTTCCAACACCGTCGCGACCTCTTTATTGGTGCGACCTTCGGCAAGCAACTGCAGCACTTCCTTTTCGCGATCGGTCAGCAGCCGGTACGAATCCTCCTGCCCGCGCTGCTGCAGATGCCGCATGTAATCGGAGAGCAGCATCGCCGAAATCGTCGGGCTGAAGAACGGCCGTCCCTGCGCGATGGCGCGAAGCGCCGGCACGAGATCCGATTCGGTTGACTCCTTCAACAGATATCCGCGGGCGCCGGCCGACAGCGCGCGCAGCACGTACGACTCGTCGGCGTACATGCTCAGAAAACACACCTTCAACTGCGGATTGTGTTTGATGGCGCGCTCGGCGGCGTCGATCCCGTTCAAGCGCGGCATCGCAATATCGAGAATCGCCACATCCGGGCGCGTCCCGTCGCACAGCTTCAACGCCTCGATGCCATCGGCCGCTTCGCCGACGACCTCGAGGTCGCCTTCCGCGTCGAGAAGCGCTTTCATTCCACGCCGGACAATTCCGTGATCGTCACCGAGCACTATGCGCAAGACCGGGCTCCTTGCTGCCGCTGGCAGCGGGAATGGGTAAAGTGATGTGTAAGACGGTCCCGCCCCCTGGTTTGGTCTGGATCGACATCGAGCCTTCCATCTCCTTGACGCGCTCCTTGATACCCGTCAGCCCAAATCCGGTATGTCCTGTAGCCGGGCGCAGCCCGACGCCGTTGTCGTCGACCGACACGTCCAGTCGATCGGCGCCGCCGACAAGGGAGATTTCAATTGTGGTGGCGGCGGAGTGCTTTGCGCAGTTGGTGAGCGCTTCCTGAACCACGCGGAAGACGCAAGTGCGATGCAGATCCGGAAGGCGCTCGAGATCGCCCTCGACACTGAGGTTCACCGGGACGTTGTAACGCCGGGCGAAGTCGCGCGTCTGCCAGGCGAGCGCCGGCGCCAGGCCGAGATCGTCGAGCATGCTCGGCCGTAGTCCCATTGCCAGGTCGCGCACGAGCCGCATCATCCGCTCGATCAGCGACTTGCTCTCCGCTACCGTCGCCGCAAACGCGGGGCTGCCGGCGGCGTGGGCGCGTTCGGCGTGTCCCACTTCCATGCGAAGCGCCGTGAGCATCTGGCCAAGCTCATCGTGGAGCTCGCGCGAGAGCAGCTTGCGCTCTTCCTCCTGCGTCTTCACGAGCTGATTCGACAGCCGGCGCATTTCCTGCTCGGCCTGCTGTGTTCGTGTGTGCTGTTGTTCCGATCGCCGCTCCAAGACGCGGATGCGAATGACGGCCGCGACCGCGACGGCCAATCCGAGCGTGAGGCTCGTGACGAGCGTCTGCGTGAAATACCGATGCAGCTGCCGCTGCCGTACGGCCGCCGCCTCGCGCTGCGCGATCAGATTGGCGTTGTTGATGCTTTCGATTTCAGCCGACATCGCCATCACGGCGTCGCGCCGCGGCACGACTTCCCGCCGCAGCAATCCGTACCGATCGTCGAAGGGCACATCGCCGAACAGCGGCGTGTACCTCTTCCAGTACTCGTCCAGCTCGCGGTGCAGCGTGTCGTAGAGGACCGGATCGCTGCTGCGGACCAAGGGCCTCAGCTCCTCGACGGCCCGGGCGCTTTCGGTCCTGAGTTCCATCAGACGCGATCGGTATTCGGTGGCCGGCGCATTGGTGTCGAGCAGATAGTCGCGCACGAGAATGCCCGACAAATGAAGGTCCGAGCGAACCCGCCGAAGCCGCGTTTCTATGTTGAGGTAGCGCGTGTTCAGATCGTCGAGCTCGGCGTAGGCTGCATCGGCTTTGCTGCGGGCCGCGAGGATCGACACGAAGATCAGCGCGAGGAGTCCGAGGAGGGCGAGAGCGACCACCGGCCAGGTCCGGAAACCTAACCTCCCGACCCCCGCCGAGCGAGGCTCAATCACACGACATCGTATCCTGTCTTTTTCATGGCGGGTATCCGGCAAAGACGGGACGCATCCTTAGGCTATACTTGCGGCTTATGAAGGGCACTGAACGTCACAGACTGAAAGAGAACGAAGTGTCGCGCGCCCTCGGCGAGGCATCCACCCGCCTGGCGGAAAATCGCCGGACTGTCACTTTGATCACGACCGTCGTCGTGCTGATCGCGCTCGGTGCCGGCGGCTACTGGGCGTGGAAAACGCGCACCGAGACCCGCGCGCAGCTCATGCTGAGCGACGCGCTCGCGATCATCCAGTCGCCGGTTGACCCCGCGAAGGCCGCGAGCGGCGCGCAGACACCCGCGAGTTATCCGACGATCGCGGCACGCGCCGAGGCGGCGTCGAAGAAGTTTGCCGAGACGTACAACGCGTATCCGTCGACGCGAGCAGGCATTGCGGCGCGCTATTACGCCGCATCGGCGATGGCGATGCTCGGCCGGCACGCTGAGGCAGCCACGCAGTATCAGGACGTGACCAATCGCGCCGGCACGAAAGATTTCTACGGCCGCATGGCGCAGCTCGGGAAGATCGAGGCGCAGCTTCAGGCGAAGCAGTTCGACCAGGCGCTGGCCGCTGCGCAAGCCCTCGCCGCCAACACGACGGATGACTCACTGCCGCGGGATGCCGTGCTGATGGAGCTCGGCCGCGTGTATGCGGCTGCCGGCAAGAAGACCGAGGCCAAGCAGACGTTCGACAAAGTCGTGGCGGAATTTCCAGATTCTCCGTACGCCGAAGAAGCCAGGCAGCTCGGCAGCACGCTCACCTAGGTCCTTCTCTTTGCCACAGAGGTCACGGAGGGAATACGAAGGGGATTTTCCTCTGTGTATGTTCCTCTGTGTCCTCCGTGGTGATGGACTGATTACCTGCTTCACTTCGTGAATTGGTAGGTGAGGATTTTGTAGATCAGCTTCGCGCAGAGGAAGTTTGGCGCGATCAGCCCCGGAATCGGTGACAGCTCGACCAGATCGCATCCCACCACTCGGCGCGACGAAATCACCGCGCGCAGCAGCGACAGCATCTCGTACCAGCTCAGGCCGCCGGGCTCCGGCGTGCCCACGGCCGGCATGATCGCCGGATCCATGCCGTCGGCGTCGATGGTGATGTACACCGTGTCGGCGAGCGAGTCGACCACTCGATCGATCCAGTTTTTATCGCGGCGCATCGAGACATCGTAAAAGATCGTGGTCGGCAGTGTCGGCGCGGCCGTCGCTTCTTCGGTGGAGAGGCTGCGAATGCCAACCTGCGTGCAGCGCGCGTACTCGAGCACGCGACGCATCGCGCAAGCGTGGTTGTGGCACGTGCCCATGTAGGTGTCCCGCAGATCGGCGTGCGCATCGATCTGCAGCACCGAGAGGCCGGGATGCTTCGCCGCCACTGAGGCGACCACGGGCGCCGTGATGGAGTGCTCGCCGCCGAGGATGATCGGGAATTTGTCGTGCGCGACCAAGGCTGCCGTCACGCGCCGAATCTCGCCCATCAGATCGCCCATGTCGTCGAACGGCAACTCCATTTCCGGAAGAGTGAAGATGCCGATGCCGTGGACGTCGGTATTCATCTCCTCGTCCCAGAGCTCCATGTGCGAGGACGCAATGAGAATCTCCCGCGGACCATTTCGCGTTCCTGGTCCGTAGGACGTCGTGCTCTCGAGAGGAATCGGCAGAATCACCGCTTTGGCGTTTTCGAAGGTGGCCGCGTCCGGCAGGGTGCCGCCGAAGGCCAGCGGCGTCAGGTGATCGTAACGGAACGGCAGCGTCATGGCGTCTCCCCGAACGCGTCGCGTGAGATCGGTGTTCCCTCGACGAGCATGTCGCGCTGGCTCGGATCCATTTTGAGCTTCTTGCGCGTCGCGGCACGGTTGGCAGAGCTGCGCGCGAGCGCCGTCGCGAGGATCGGCAGGGCAATCGTGGCATCGGCGTGCACGGTCACTTGAGCCGCATCGGCGGCCAGCTTGCCCCAACTCTGCGCTTCCTCGAGCGTCGAGCCAGAGGCACCGCCGAAGTGGGGCACGTCGGTGACAATTTGCAGCGCGTAGCGATGGCCGCCGACTTCGGGACAGAAGAATTCGGCCTGCACGCTCGCCTGGTTGATGAAATTTTTCGGCGTGCCGCCGCCGAGCACGATCGTCGCGGTGCGCGGCCGGCGAATGACGAGATTGGCCGATTCGATGATGTCGCCGATGACGTCGATATGTCCCGAGCCTTTGCGCTTGTGCCGCCCCTGCGAGAGTCCCATGCCGATCGACGAATCGGCGATCGCGGGACAGAAAATCGGCACGCCCGCGCGATACGCGGCCGTCAGGATGCCGTTCCCCTTCGTTTCCTTCCAGAGGTAGCCGCCCAGCAGATTCAAGAACTCGCGCGACGTGTACGAGCGCTGCTCGAGCGTCGCCACGAAATCGCCGATCCAGACGTCGTTGTCGCAGAACTCTTCTTCGCTCGCGTAGGTGTCGTAGACGCGATCGATTCGATCGTCGGCGAGCGCCGCGTCGTTCGTGTGCGCAGAGCCCAGGTAATGATGCTGGCCGCGCGTCTCGTGCAGGTCGTGATACAGGTTGGCCCCCGTCGACACCAGGCAGTCGATGAAACGATGCTCGATAAGATAGGCGACGACCATCCGGAGGCCGCCGGCGCTCAGCGCCCCCGCCATCCCCATAAAAATCGTCACGTCGTCTTCGAGCATCTTCTGCCAGACGCGATGAGCCGTTCCGAGGGACCGTCCCTGGAAGGAGATGCGCTCCATCTTGGCGAGCAGCTCGTCGGCTTTCAGCTCGGGCTCGACTATGAAGGGCTCGATGGGCACCTGTAAAAAGCGTGAGCGCTTTTTCATGCGTGCCAATTTTACGTCATCGCGAGACATTTCTGAGGAACGTGAAATCGGTCTGCGGCGAGAGATGGATTCCCTGCAGATCCGGCTGCGAGACGGCGATGTTGGTTTCGATCCAGAGGCTGATGTAGGGCGCGAGCTCGGCGACGCGCTTCTGCACTTTGCTATACCGCACCTTCCGCTCGTCGATGCTCGTGGCCAGCGTGGCCTCGTCGATCAGCCGGTCGAGCTCGGGGTCGCTGAGGTGCCCTCGGTTGAAGCCGGCCGGCGGCACTTGTTGCGAGTGAAACACGCGGCGCAGAATGTCGGGATCGGCCGTCGCCCCTCCGGCCCACTGCAGCGTGTACATCTGGAAATTACCTTTTTGAATGTCCGCGTACAGCGTGGCGAACTCGTACGTGCGCACATCGAGATCGATGCCCACTTCGCGCAGATTCTGTTGAATGACGGACGACTGCAGCCTGTTGAACTCGTTGGCGCTCGAGACTTTCAGCGAGAGTGAGAGGCGGGGCCGGGGACCATCGCCATCCGGATCCGTGTACCCGGCTTCGTCGAGGAGCCGCCTGGCCGTGTCCGGATCGTAGGTGAAATCGAAGACGTCCGGCTCGAATGCCCAGTTCGATGGCGACAGCATGCCGACGGCTGGAGTGGCCAGCCCACGCCGCAGATATTCGACAATCGACTCACGGTCGATCGCATACCCGATGGCGTGGCGAACGCGCACATCCTGCAAGATCGGGTCGCGCATGTTGAAACCAAGGTACTGATAGTTCAGGCCAGGCGCCCGCTCGAGGCGCAGCCCGTCTTTCTCGAGTTGATAGGCGATATCGGGCGCCAAGTCGTTAATCACGAGCTGAGACGTGCGTTTGCGCAGCTCGAGCCCGCGCATGATGTCGTCGGGAACCACTTTCAGCGTCACCCCGTTGTTGCGGGGCCGCCCGTCGAAATATCCGGCGAAGGCTTTCACCACGACGCGATCGTCTGCGGCGAAGCTGACGAACTCGTAGGGACCAGTGCCAATCGGGTGATCGCGTAAGTCGCGACCCGAGCCGTCTGGCACAATCATCACCGCAACGAGATTCACGACGAACGCTCCCGAGGCTTCCTTCAATACGAACTTGACCGTGTAGGGATCGATGGCCGACACGGTATCGATCATGCGGAAGCCTCCGCGCAGCGGAGAGGCCGTCTTCGGGTCAAGAATGCTATTGAAGGTGAACACGACGTCGGCTGCCGTCAGCTGGCGGCCGTTGTGGAACTTGACGTCGCGACGCAGGTTGATGCGGTACGTTTTGTAATCGGTCGTCTCCCACGACGCGGCGAGACTGGGCGCCGGCTGGACGCGGTCGTCGAGCCGAACGAGATTGCTGAACAATAACTGGTGCGCGCGCACCGAGTAGGAATCGGTGCCGATTCGCGGATCGAGATTATTCGGCGACGAAGCCATCGCGACCGTCAGCATGCCGGGCTCGGGCGGCGGCTGGCGGCACGCGCTCGCGACTGACAGGGCAGCGAGCAGCAGGCAGGCGCGCATGTGCACCGTCACGATTGCGCGTCTTTCTTCAGCTCGGCGAGCAACGACAGCGCTTGAAGCGGCGTCATTGCGTCGGTATCGATGTCGCGAAGGCGCCGCACGAGCTTTTCCGATTTCTCGTCGACCACCGGCGGATGGAACAACCCAAGCTGCTGCTGGGGCTCGGCCGGCGTCCCACTGATCGACGGGCGTCCGCCGCGCGTCAGCTCGTCGTGTTCGAGCGCCTCGAGGATAGCCTTGGCGCGCGTGATGACCGCAGCGGGCATGCCGGCCAGACGCGCCACTTGTATGCCGTAGCTCCGATCGGATCGCCCCGGCACAATCTTGTGCAAAAAGACGATGTGGTCCTGCCATTCGCGGGCGGCCACGTGCGCGTTCACCACGCCGGGCAGAGCGTCGGCCAGATCGGTCAGCTCGTGGTAATGGGTCGCAAACAACGTCTTCGGCCGTCCTCGCTGATTCGTGGCGAGGTACTCGGCCACCGCCCATGCGATGCTCAGACCGTCGAACGTCGAGGTGCCGCGGCCGATCTCGTCGAGCACCACCAGGCTCCGCGAGGAGGCGCCGTGCAGGATGTTGGCGGTCTCCTGCATCTCGACCATAAACGTCGAGTGGCCGCGCGTGATGTTGTCGGACGCTCCCACGCGTGCGTAAATACGATCGATCAGTCCGATCTTGGCGCGCGTCGCCGGCACGAACGAACCGGCCTGGGCCATCAAACAAATCAGCGCCGTTTGCCGAAGGTACGTCGATTTGCCGCCCATGTTCGGTCCCGTCAGGATGACGAGCTGGCTGGCGGCGCCGTCGAGCGCGACGTCGTTTGGAACGAACGCGCCGTTGCAGCGCCGCTCGACGACCGGGTGCCGGCCATCGCCGATGGTGAGCTCGTCGCTGTCGTGCACGTGCGGCTTGATGTAGTTGCAGAGCGCGGCCGTTTCAGCCAGCCCGGCGAGCACGTCGAGCGTGGCGAGCGCACGCGCCGTGTCCTGGACGCGCGCGGCGTCGAGGGCCACGCGTGTGCGCAGGCTCTCGAACAGCTCGATCTCGCGCTCGAGGATGCGCTCGTCGGCGCCCAGCACTTTTTCCTCATATTCTTTCAACGCGGGCGTAATGAACCGCTCGCCGCCGGCGATTGTTTGCTTACGGTGGTAGTCGCTCGGCACCGCGTGAAGGTTCGACTTCGAGATTTCGATGTAGTACCCGAAGACACGGTTGTAGCGGACCTTCAGCGAGTGAATCCCCGTCCGGACGCGCTCCCGCTCCTCGAGCTCGGCGATCACCTGTTTGCCAGAACGGCTGATGCGCCGCAGGTCGTCGAGCTCGGCGTCGAGACCGTCGCGGATGTAGCCGCCGTCTCGGACGAGCGCCCCCGGCTCGTCGATCAGGCTGCGATCGATGTCGTCGCGCACGTCGGCGAGGTCGTCGAGCTCGCTGAGCAGCGTGCTGACGAGCGGTGCCTCGCACGCCTCGAGCGTCATGCGCGCGCGGGGGATCGCCGCAATCGACTGCTTCAGGCCGACCAGGTCGCGCGGCCCGGCGCTGCCGAGCGCCGTCCTGGCGATCAGGCGCTCGAGGTCCTGCACCGCTTTCAACACCTCACGGAACTTGCCGCGGTCCGTGCTGCGGAACGCAAATTCTTCTACCGCGTCGAGCCGGTCGCGAATGCGATCGAGGGACACGAGCGGGCGCAGCAGCCACGACCGAAGCAACCGTCCCGCCATCGACGTCACCGTGCGGTCGATTTCATGGAGCAGAGTCCCGTCCCGCCCGCCCTCGAGGGCTTCCACGACCTCGAGATGTTTCAGTGTGACCGCATCAATCAAGAGGTGGTCGGCGGCCGTTTTGTACGTCACGCTGCGGACGTGCGCAAGGTCGGCTTTCTGTGTGTCGCGCAGGTAGTAGAGCAGCGCCCCAGCGGCACTCACTGCAGCGGGATGGGCTTCGAGACCGAAGCCCTCGAGGCCGTTCGTGCGGAATTGATCGAGAAGCGTCCGCCTCGCCGATTCGTGCTCGAACGTCCAGGGCTCGACGCGCGTCACCGCCAGGCGTTCGCCGGCGCCCGGCAGGAGGACGGCGTCGAGGTCGAGATCGACGGCCGCGACGATCTCGCGTGGCCGAAGCACCGTCACTTCATCGGCGAGGGCTTGAAGGCCGTCTTTTCCGGCGTATTCGGCGCAGGAAAATTCTCCAGTCGACAAGTCGAGCAACGCGACGCCCCACGCGCCGGTCTGACCGGGAGCAATCGATAGCAAGAACGCCGGCTCGCGCGCGTCGAGATACTGCGAGTCGGTGAGCGTCCCGGGAGAGACGACGCGGACGATCGCGCGTTTGACGATCCCTTTGGCCTTCTTCGGGTCTTCGATCTGATCGCAGATGGCGACGCGAAAACCTTTCTTTACAAGCCGCGCGAGATACGTGTCGAGCGCGTGATGGGGCACGCCGCACATGGGAATGGCGCTGCCTTGACTGTCTTTGGCCCGCGAGGTGAGCGTGAGCTCGAGCGCCCGCGCAGCGACGAGCGCGTCCTCGTAGAACATCTCGTAGAAATCGCCCATGCGGAAAAAGAGAATGGCGTCGCGATACTGTTGCTTCGCGTCGAGATACTGGCGCATGGCCGGCGTGACGGTCGAGGCGGCCGGCGAGGGACCCGGGGCGGTGGGCATGTAGAATGGAATGTTACATGTTAGTGCTGGCACTCGACACCACAACTCGCCGAGGCAGCGTGGCGCTCGCGCGCGACGGCGCGATAGTGGACGTGTGGGCGGGCGATCCGGCCATCACGCACGGCCAGCGTCTGCCTGGCGATCTCATGCGGTTGCTCGACCAACAGCATCTTCGCGTCGCTGATATCGATCTCTTTGCAGTAGCGGCTGGTCCGGGATCGTTCACCGGATTGCGCATCGGCATCGCCACGATGCAGGGGCTGGCGCTGGCCAACGCGAAAAACATCGTGGGCATCTCGGCGCTCGACGCGCTGTATCACGCGACACTCATCAACGGGCCCAGCGGTTTCGGCGGGGACGTCGCCGTCTGGATGGACGGGGCGCGCGGCGAAGTCTTTTCCGCGTGCTATCGCGACGGCGCCGTGGCCGAAGGTCCGTTGGTCGAAACGCCGGCCGAGGTGTTGGCGAGATGGAGCGGGCGCAACGGCGATCGCGGGCATGCGATAAGGTTTGTGGGCGAAGGCGCGATCCTCTATCGTGACCTGATTCAAGCGGCGCTTCCCGCGGCCGTCGTCTCGCCCGACGTCCCGCTGTTGGCGCCCACCATCGCGCTGCTCGCCGACGGGCAGGCGCGCCGGCAGGAGAGCGTGGCTCCCGACGCGATCCGTCCGCTCTACGTCCGCCGTCCCGACGCCGAGCTGGCCCGGGACCGGAAGGCTGGGCGCTCGTGACGTGGACCATCGAGCGTACGCTGTCGGTCGCCGACCTGGACGGAATTGTGGCTATCGAGAATGCCTCGTTCACCAACCCCTGGACGAGACAGATGTATCTGCGCGAACTCGAGAACCCGGATGTCTCGTTTCTTTACGTTTTACGTTTTCCACATGAAATTGGCGCGTTTTGTTCCTTCTGGCTCGTGCTCGACGAGATTCACATCAACAATTTGGCTGTCCTGAGCCAGTATCAAGGGCAGGGGCTTGGCACGGCGTTGCTTCAACACGTGCTGCAGGCGGGCGCGGCGCGTGGGGCGGAGCGCGCCACGCTCGAGGTTCGCCGGTCGAACACACCGGCCTTGCGGCTGTACGAGCGGCTTGGCTTCGAAGTCGCGGCGACGAGGCCGAATTATTACGTGAGTCCGCCCGAAGATGCGCTTATCCTATGGAAAGGGGCATTGAACTGTGCTACTTTTCGACCTTGATGAAGCGAACCCTTGCGACAAAGGAGGCCGGGCATGCAAACCGCGAATGTCCAGGAGTTGAAGGAGCTTTTGCTCAAGACTGACGAAGAGTTCCGACAACTCGCCACTCAGCACCACGTACTCGACGATCGCCTCCACGAACTAGCCGTTAAGGCTTATCTCACGGATTCCGAGCAACTCGAAGAAGTCACCCTCAAGAAAAAGAAGCTGCAACTGAAGGATCGGATGGAAGACATCCTTCGGCGGCACCGCGTCGATACGCCGGGATTTTCAGCGCCGTCGGCTCCGCGCGCGCACTAGAGCTTTGAAACTCGATCCGGCGGGATATCCCTTCATCGGTGGCACGGCCGCTCTCGCGCTCGCGGCGGCTCTGTTCGTCGGCGGCATCGGCGCCGTGCCACTGTTGATCCTCGCAGCGTTCTTTACCTATTTCTTCCGCGATCCCGATCGACCATCACCACCCGACGAGCGGCTCGTGCTCTCGCCAGCCGATGGCCGTGTGCTTGTCGCAGGCGGTTTCACCGGTGAGGAGAGCGCAGCGCACAGCGCCGAATTGTACGATCCCGCGGCTGGCCGGTTCCTGCCGTTGCCACGCATGATCGCCGTGCGCCACAGTCACACCGCGACGGTGTTGCCTGACGGCCGCGTGCTGCTCGTTGGCGGCTACGGCAGCGGAAACGCTGTGCTCGCATCCGCCGAGTTGTTTGATCCGGCGACTCAGACGTTCACGCCAGGGGGGTCGATGCTCGCGCCTCGTGCCGGTCACG
>JANMJM010000353.1:0-2161 GCA_031371345.1 Vicinamibacteria bacterium | reverse complement strand
TGCTGGACGAAGTCGACAAGATGTCCATGGACTTCCGCGGCGACCCGTCGGCCGCGCTGCTCGAGGTGCTCGACCCGGAACAGAACCACACGTTCCTCGATCACTACCTCGACGTCGAGTACGACCTGTCGTCGGTCATGTTCATCTGCACGGCGAACGTTCTGCACACCATCCCGCAGGCGTTGCGCGACCGCATGGAAGTGCTGCAACTGGCGGGCTACACCGAGCAGGAGAAGACCGAAATCGCCAAGCGGTTCCTCGCGCCCAAGGCCATCGAAGGCAGCGGGCTCGACGCCGCGAAGAACATCGTCTTCACCGATGAAGCCATCCAGACGATCATCCAGCGCTACACGCGCGAAGCGGGCGTCCGCAACCTGGAGCGCGAGCTGAGCTCGATCTGCCGAAAAGTTGCCCGCAAGGTTGTCGTGGAAGGCAAGGGCTTCCAGGAAAGCATCACAGCGGAGAAAGTCACCGAGTACCTTGGCGTGCCGCGCTTCCGTCCCAGCATGGCGGAAGAAAAAGAAGAAATTGGCGTGGCCACTGGTCTGGCCTGGACCGAAGTTGGCGGCGAGATTCTCGTGACCGAAGCCACGCTCATGCCCGGCCGCGGCCACCTCACGCTTACCGGCAAGCTCGGCGACGTCATGCAGGAATCGGCGCAGGCGGCCATGAGCTGGGTGCGGTCGAAAGCCGACGAGCTCGGCATTCCGAAGGAATTCAACAAGAAGACCGACGTCCACATCCACGTGCCGGAAGGCGCGATTCCGAAAGACGGTCCGTCGGCCGGCATCACACTGGCAACGGCGCTGGTCTCTGCGCTCGCGCGGGTGCCCGTGCGCAAGGATGTGGCGATGACCGGGGAAATCACCTTGCGCGGCAAGATTCTCCCGATCGGCGGCGTGAAGGAAAAGGTACTTGCGGCGCATCGTGCCGGGATCAAGACCATCATCATGCCGAAGGACAACGAGAAGGACCTCGCCGACATCCCGAAGAACGTGCTCGACTCGATGAACATGTATCTCGTGGGACAGATGGACGAGGTGCTGAAAATCGCCCTGGCGGGCCCGATGCCTGCGGCGATTACCTCTGAGGTCGCGACGGCGACCGACGTGGACGTCGAGTCAGACGACACGATTACTCACTGACGCAGGAAGGGTTAAGGCGTAAGGGGCGAGGGGTAAGCGAACGCGTGGCGCGACATTTGCCCCTTACCCTTTACCCCTTGCCCCTATCGTGATTCACGCAAAGTTCGTTCTCTCCGCGGCATCCGCCGCCGACTTCCCCGTAACCGGCTTGCCAGAAATTGCGATGGTGGGACGCTCGAACGTCGGCAAGTCGACGCTGATCAACACGCTGGTCAAACAGAAAATCGCCCGCACGAGCGCGGCGCCCGGCAAAACGCGCCTCGCTAATTACTACCTGATTCAGGACTCGTTCTATCTGGTCGATCTGCCCGGATACGGGTACGCCCGTGGCGGCTTGGAATCGATCGAAGACTTCGAGGCCCTCACAAAGCAGTACTTCGATCCGTCGGTTCAGCCTGGCCGCCGGCTCGCCGGCGTGCTGCATCTGGTCGACGCCCGTCATCCGGATCTCCGGCAAGACACGGCCGCCCATCAATGGGTCCTTCGAAGAGGCGTGCCGGTGGCCGTCGTGGCATCGAAGATCGACAAGCTGAATCAATCGGAACGCGCGCAAACATTGCGTCTCCTCGGCGGCCGATACGACATGGTGATTGCTGAGTCGGCCACCGTGGGCACAGGCATCGACACGATCTGGAAGACGATCCTCGGCTGGGCATTACAGAGCGAGCCATGAGCACGATCGCACGCACACTCTTGCAGCTGCTGCCACCGAGCGTCGCAGGCCGCGCGCGCGCCTGGTATGTGGGGCGGCTTATCGCGAAGTTCCCCTCCCGCACCGTCGAACACGTCTACGGAAACGGGAGGCTACGCGTCCATCTTTGCGATCCCCTTTCCGAAGGATGGTACGACCCCGACTGGGCAGAGCTGCCTGAAATTGCCACGCTGCGTGTTAACACCTTGCGTCGGGGTGCGCATTTATTCAACATCGGCGCGCATCTGGGCGTCGTCGCCCTTATCCTCGGCCGTGAAGTGGGACCTTCCGGACTCGTCGTCGCTGTCGAGCCGAACCCGCACAA
>JANMJM010000338.1:0-15017 GCA_031371345.1 Vicinamibacteria bacterium | reverse complement strand
CAGTGTGCCGAGCGCCATCATCAGAAATGGCGGCCGGCTCTTGAGAAGGCTCATCACCCAGATCTGGAACAGAATCACCGTAATGGCGCTCGACGTGAGCAGAAATCCGTATGCCTGCGGCTGAATGCCGTGCCCGTCGCGAAGATACACAGACAGCGAGCTGTACATCTGAATATAGACAACGCCCATCAGAATGCACGCCACGAGAAAGGCCATGAACCCTCGATCGCGCAGCACAAGATGGTAGTTTCTGAACGTCTCGAGAAAACCCTCATGCCGGTGCTCGGGATGCGGTTCCGGCTTCGTTTCCGGCATCAGGAAATAAAACAATGCCGCTACAACACAGCTAATCGTCGCATCGATGACGAACAGCGCGAAAAACGACGTCCTCGCGACGAAACCGCCGATCGTCGGGCCGACGAGCCACGCCATGTTGCCGACGACGCGCAGAATGCCGAAGCCTTCCTGCCGCTGCTCCTTGCCGAGAATGTCGGCAATCATCGCGCTGTGCGCCGGTCCGCCGACATCCGTCAGCAATCCCACGAGAACGGCGACCGGGTAGAGCCAGCGAAAGTCGTTCACGAGTCCTAACGCAAGCGAGCTCATCGCGCTGAACACGAGGCCGAACAGAATGAGCTTGCGGCGTCCAAGACGATCGGTCAGGCCTCCGCCAATCATGGCACCGGCAATGCCCGACAGCGAGAGGACGCCCAGCAGAATGCCGGCCTCGGTCATCCCGACCTGAAATTTCCTGGTGATGTAGAGCGCAAAGAACGGAAAGACGAGCGTTCCGCCCACTTTGTCGATGAAATGCACCGACACCACGACCCAGAACTTCGGCGGGAACTTGTGGTACAGCGTGCGGATGCCGGTTACGAGCGCACCGATCATAAACATCCCCAGAAAAGCAAAAAGGCCATCACCGCGTTCGCAGGTGATGGCCTTTTCCAACGTCCGATCTGAATCCGGTTATATCACCCGCTTGTGTACACGTCGACCGAGAGGTCTTCGCGCATGGCGCGAAGCACCGTCGGGCGGCCGATGCAGAAATGGGTGAGCGACATCATCAGAGTGCGGTAGGAGAACACAGACAGTGGTCGCCTGTCAACTTCATGTGCTGATAGCCGCATGGAAAATGGAACTCCCGCACCACGATGTCGTGGAAAGCCGGATGCCAGCGCACAAGGGGCAACTCACCGGCGTCTCGATCCGCCGAGGATGCCTCCGAGGACGCCGCGCAGAATCTGGCGCCCCACCTGACTGCCAACGGTTCTCGCCGCCTGCTTCGCCATCGTCTCGACCATGCCCTGACGTCTTTTCGTACCCCACAGCCAATCGTTGACCTTGCTTCCGGTATCGGCGGCCGGCGGTTGCGCTTTCGTTGGCGCCGACGGGGCCGATGGGGCGTGCGGCTCGACCGTCGACGTTCGGCGGTTCAGAATTTCGTACGCCGACTCGCGATTCACCGTCGTGTCGTATTTCGATCCCACAGGGCTGCGCGATCGCACCGCTGCTCGCTCCTCCGGCGTGATGGATCCCATCCTGCACCGCGGAGGCGCCATCAGCGTGCGCTCGACTGGCATGGGCACGGCCTTTTCCTGCAGCGTCGACACCAGCGCTTCGCCCACGCCAAGAGTGGAGATCACTTTCGCGACATCCAGCCGGGGATTTGGCACGAACGTTTCGGCGGCGGTCCGCACGGCTTTCTGATCGCGCGGCGTGTAAGCCCGCAGTGCATGCTGAATGCGATTTCCCAACTGTCCCAGAATTTCAGTAGGCACATCGTCGGGAAACTGCGAACAGAAATAGACGCCTACACCTTTCGAACGAATAATGCGCACCACCTGCTCGACCTTCTGACGCAGCGCCGGGGGCGCATCGGCGAACAACAAATGCGCCTCGTCGAAGACGAACACGAGTTTGGGTTTATCGAGATCGCCGACTTCGGGCAGTGTTTCGAACAGCTCTGACAGGAGCCACAGCAAGAAGCTCGAGAACAAGCGCGGCTTCAGGATGAGATTGTCGGCCGCAAGAATATTGATGATGCCACGGCCGCTGAGATCGGTCCGCATGAGGTCGTTCAGATCGAGCGCCGGCTCTCCGAAGAGGCCGTCTCCGCCCTCACGCTCGAGCGTCAGCAAGCTGCGCTGAATGGCGGAAATCGACGTCGTGCTCACAAGTCCGTACTGGGTGGAGACTTCTTTACGACTGTCGGCGACGAACGTGAGCAGCGCACGCAGATCGTCGAGGTCGAGCAGCAGCAGGCCTCGATCGTCGGCGAGTTTGAACGCCACCTCCAGCGTGCCCTCTTGCACGTCGTTTAACTCGAGAATGCGGCCAAGGAGGCTCGGGCCGATTTCGCTCACGGTCATGCGCACCGGGTGCCCCGCCTTGCCGTAAAGATCCCAGAACACAACCGGGCTGGCTTCGGGCGCGTAACCCTCGAGGCCGATCTGCGCGACGCGCTGCCGAATACGATCGTCGCCGGTGCCAGGCATGGCGAGGCCAGCGACGTCGCCTTTCACATCGGCCATGAAGACCGGCACGCCGAGACGGGAGAAGCCTTCGGCGATCGTCATCAACGACACGGTCTTGCCTGTTCCGGTTGCACCGGCAACAAGACCATGACGGTTGCCGTATTTGGCCAGGAGATAGACGGGCCTTTCGCCCTTACCGAGAAAGATTTGATTCACGATAATGCCAACACCTCTATGAGCGCGTCGAGATCATGCGCGCCATTGTAAACGTTCGGAGACACTCGCAGTGCAGATCCCCGCAGCGATGCCGCCACCTTCCGCGCCTGAAGGGCTTGATGGAGACGCTTGAGATCGACGCGGGCCGGCGCGCGCAATCCAAAGAGATGCGCTCCTCGCCACCGAGGGTCCTCCGTGACGAAGCCGAGCTCGCGGGCTCGCTCGATCGGAGCGTCGGTGAGGCGATCGCAGTATTGCTGAATCCGTTCCGGCGTCAGCTCGAGGATGAGACGCAGCGCTGCGATGAACATCGGCAGAAGAATAAAATTACTCCGTTCTCCACCATCGTATCGGACCGCCCCAGGAGCGTATTCGTCCTCATACTCGACGAGCCGCTGGAAATCGTCGCTGCCTCTTCGCGCGATCCAGTTTTCCTCGATCGGTACACCACCATCATATCGAGGCCCGAAATATGCGATGGCGATCGAGTAGGGGCCAAGCAGCCATTTATAGCCCGCACAAACCAGCGCGTCGGGCTGAATCTCCTGCACATCGAATGGGAGCGCACCAACTGATTGCGTGCCGTCAACGATCAATGCCGCCCCCACTTTTCGCGCGGCGCGCCCGATGCCGGCCAAATCGAAGCGCGTTCCGTCCGCCCAGTGCACGTGCGGAACGGCGACCACGGCTGTACCGTGGTCGATGGCTTCGAGCACCTGCGCGTTCCAGGAAGCACCCCGCTCGGTTCCTGACGGCGACGCCACAACACGCAGTTCGGCCGCTGATTGCTTCGCCACCCGCCGCCACGTGTACATATTGCTCGGAAAGTCCTCGCCGATGACGAGGATGTTCTGTCCCGCAACGACTGGCGTGTTGCGCGCGACTGTGGCAACGCCGTAGGAGACTGCTGGAATAATGGCGACACGGCTTGCGTCTTCAGCATTGATCAGCCGAGCGAAGAGCCGCCGCACTTCCGACGCCTCGGAAAAGAAATCTGCAGGAGCAATCGTGCTGGGGTTCCCCTTTCGCGCGATGGCGGCAACGCCGGCGTCCTGCGAGGCACGCGGTAACGGGCCCATGTAAGCGCAGTTCAAGTAATGGACGTCGCGCGGAAGCGAAAACGCCGCGCGCTGACACGTCAGTGGCGGCATGCGCCTAGAACTTCAACTGAAACGCCAGCCGCACAATACGTCCCTGAAGAATGCTCTGCACCTGACCAAGCGAAGGACCGATGCTGCTGTTCCTCGCGAAAATTGCGTTGCCGTTCAACACGTTGAACAGATCGACTTGTCCGCTGTATGTTTTTCGGCCCGCGCGGAAATTCTTCTTAAAATTGACGTCGAGCTGGTTGTATCGCGGATAGAAGAGAGAACCGGGCGCGCTCAGCACGACCACCTCCGAATTCGTACGGCCGCCCGGGAACAGTCCGGCCGCCGGCGTCCACGAGATCGTACGAGGGCTGCCTGCGTAACTCTGCAGCACGGCGCCTATGTCCACGCCGAACGGCACAGGATAACTACCTGCCAGCTTGAACTCATTGGTCCAGGGGATGTTGAATTTGCGCTGATCGCAGAATCGCCCGCCGTTGGAAACCGGCGAGCCTGTGTAGAGGTCAGCCACGGTCGGACCGTTGGGATTGTCATCACTCGAGCAGAACACCGAGACGTTCTTTTCCGTCGTCCAACTGGCGATGATGGTGCTGCCGTGTGCAAGGCGGCCCTGAATCAACACGTCGACGCCGTTATAGATGGACTGGTCGTCCGGAGCGTTCCTGTCGAGGAGCCCAGCTCCGAACACTGGACGCTTAGCCGCGGCCAGGTTGTAAATGGTGAGAACCTCGCTCGGATCAATGACGCCCGTTAGCGTGGCATCGATGCCTCCCGCCAGGTTCGGTGAGGTAATCGCCGGCATCGCGGTGGTAAATGCCGTGTAGTCGGACCTGGCTATCTGGGTTCGATCGGTAATCGAGAGGTTCGTGAACGTCCGATGGTAGTACCCGGCGGAGATCGAGACCCGCGCGAACAATTGGTGCGAGATCGACGCCATCGTCTCCCAGTTGGCCTGCCACTTGATATCGGGATCGAAGTCGCGGTCGGCCTGTAGACCGAAGCGCGCGTTGCTGCTCGGGCCGATTTCGTTGTCCTGGGCGATGTTGTCGCCGTTGGTAGGCACTGCTACAGCCGAGCACCCCGTGCCGGCCTGGTTGATGTCGCAGTCGAACCAGTTTCTCGTCTCGTTCTGCAGCGCCGGCGCGTAGGTGTCGGCAAAGCTACCCGTGAGCGGCTGGTAGTATTTGCTGATTGCGCCCTTAATCGCCGTGCGTCCGTCGCCAAACAGGTCGTACGCCGCGCTGAGCCGGGGCGCCGTGTATCCAATCCAGTTCGGGACATTTTGCCGCTCAGGGAAGAACCGGGCTGGAACGAACCGGCCGGCCGGCACGGCTGTCGCCTCGATGTATGAGTTGAAGTTGTCCACGCGCAGGCCCGGGCTCAGCGTCAACCGCTTAATCGTCCACGAATCCTGCACGTAGTACCCGAGATCGAACTTCACGGTGTCGAAGGTATTGCCAGGCGTGCTCGCAACCGAGACGGAGCTTGGCCGACCGCTCGCAAAGTTTTCCACAAGGTCCGCCTGCCGGTCGTCAAACACATGCACGGGCCCGAACGAATCGGCGAAACCGATCTTGAAATTATGGCTGCCGGTCACGTAGGACATCGCCCCGACAACCACCATGCGAGTGTCCTCGACGCGATGGTCCAGGCCGTTCGACATCCAGACTGTGCATCCGAACGAATACGCGCACTCGGGGTTGATGTTCTGCGAGGTATCCGTGCGCCGTCCGTTGGCAAACCAGGCAGGATTAATCTGGCCGCTCGGGAGGTAGCGTGGCAGCGCCCGCTCAGGCCGATTGCTCTGGGTCGAATGCGCGTAGTTGGTCGAGTACCCGCCCTCGAGAAGAACCCGGCTGCTCACCGTATTCGTGTACTTGATATTGCCGAGTGCGTAATGCCCTGTGCGCGGGTCTCGGAACGTCGAGGCGCGCGGGTCGGTGCCGAACGTAAAGTCACCGCCTTTTCGCTTCCAGATGCGCTGAAAGAACGACGCAATCTTGGAGCTTTGATTGATCTGCCATGTCATGCGCGCCAGCCCGTCGCGCACGTACGTGTCCTGGACCGTTCGCAGAAACTCATTCTTGGGGGTGATGAGGTACTCAGGCGTGTTGGCGACGAGCGTGTCAGTGGAGACATGCCGGGCGGCAATAAAGAACCATAACCGGTCTTTTTTTACCGGACCGCCAAGCGACGCATTGAAATTTTGGATATGCAGAATCGAGTTGGCGCTCGTAATGTTCTGGCTCCGCAGGTACGCATCGACGTTGCTCGACTGCCAGTTGCCGTCGCTGCCGCCCAGAAACACCGCCCCGCTTGCGACATTGCCGCCGTCTTTCGGAATCGTGTTCGTTCGGAACCCGCCGGACTGAATCTCAGCCGGCTGCGCAGCCGTCACTACCGACACTTCGGCGTTCAGCGCGTCGTTCAGGTACGCCTGAGCTTGTGAAACTTCCTGGCTATTCACGTTCATGCCGTCGACATAGTTCACGGTGTTGTTCGCCGCGATGCCATGCAGGCGAGGCCGGGTTTGTTCGGTCTGCTGCGTGCCCCCCACATCGGGGTTGCCCATGCGCACGCCCGGCACCAGCTGCCCGATCGACTGAATGTTCCGCGTGGTTGGCAGCGTGTCGATGAGGTCGCGGGTGATCACCTGCGTTCTGGCGGCCTGAGTCACGTCGACGAGCGGCGTCTGCCCTGACACTGTGATGGTCTCTTCGAGCGCGCCGACTTTCATGTCAACGTTGATGCTCAACGCCAGGTTTGCCGGCAGTTCAACGCTGTCTCGCACAACCGTCGAAAATCCTACCAGTGAGAACGTGATCCGATAGGTGCCTTGACGAAGATCGACGATGGTGTACCGTCCGCTCGAATCTGTCACAACCGTCTTGGCTTTTTCTATCAGAGCGGGACTCGCGGCTTCGACGGTGACGCCTGGTAACACAGCCCCCGATTCGTCGCGCACCTGGCCGGTAAATTGACTTTGTGCCGCTGCGACGGCCGGCAGCGCGAAGACAGACACCGCTGCCAATAGGATTGCGTTGAAGGAACGTTGCCGCATGGCTGGCCTCCAAACTTCCACGGGTTATCGTGTCGAGACGCGCATCATAACCCTTACCAGGACACGCCAGGCGCATTTTGCAGGTAGGTGTCGTCAATCAGCTGATTCAGCATGAAATCCGCGACGTCGGCGCGCGAGATGCGGACCGTCCAAAGAAAGTTGCCGATGCCTGAACCGTGCCGATAGCTGCCGCGCTTGGGCCCATTCGTCAAGGCACCCGGCCGCACGACCACCCAGTCGGCGCGGCTCGCGGCGATCGCCTGCTCCTGACGCGTCTTGTCCCAGAAATAAAACGGCAGAATGAGCGGGATGACGAAGAAGGTGTAGGAAAGACCCATGCGCCCCGCGCTGCTGCCGATGCCAAGCGTCGTTTCGCACACGAAGCGTGCGACGCCGTTCGTATTCATCGCGCGCAAAATGTTGCGCGTGCCCTCCGACAGGATGCGCGTTGGCCGGAAAAAGTGCTTGTGCCCAAGCGCGCAGAGCACCGCGTCCTGCCCATGGATAGCTGCGTCAAGCGACGCGTAGTCAAGCACGTCGCCTTTCACGATGCGAAGGTGGTCGTGGGTGAATTGAATCGTGGAAGGATTTCTGGCGAGCGCGGTCACGAAGTATCCGCGCTCGAGCGCTTGCCTCATCAGCTCTCGGCCGGTGCCGCCCGTGGAGCCTACGATCAGCACCTTCGTGGGCTTCGGTGAGTGAGTCGCGGTACGGTGCTCAGAAGGCGAGCGAATGCCGCTGCGCCAGAGGACCCCTGAAAGCGTTGCCGCGTAGGCCAAAAAAGCCGGTAGCATTTTCATGCCGTGTTGACGGGCCGTATCTGTAGAGCGCCGCTCGGACATCGCGCGACCTGCGCGATGACCTCTGTCGCGGGTGCGAGCTCTGGACGTACCCATCGTCTGTGCGCAATATCGAACACCGCAGGAAGGCCGCGCAGGCAGATGCCGGTGTGCTGGCACATCGCGGGGTCGAACGTCACGGTGACCGCCGGCGTGTCGTACACTTGCAACAGCTTTTCCATGGGACTAACCCGCCTTGTCGATATGAATCAGATACGCTTCCACCATGATGAGATTTTTCTCGCCCGATTGCCTGACGACGCTCAGCATGCGATCCATCTTCACAACTTCCTCGAGCTGTTCGTCGATGAACCACTGCAGGAAGCTCTGCGAGAGGTAATCATTTTCTTTCGCGGCAATGTCCATCAACGCCGTAACCTGCTTCGTCACCTCTTTTTCCCAGTTCAGCGCCGCCTCGACCGCTTCTTCGGCGGTTGAAAACGTCGCCTTCGGCGCGGGAATCGCCGGAATTCTCAGCTCCGCTTTGGTATCGAGCACGTACTGCACAAACTTTTGCGCGTGCTGCCGCTCTTCCTCGGCCTGCGCCATGAAGAGCTTGGCGAGCAGCGTGAGACCCTTCTGACTGAAATGCGCAGCAATGCTGACGTACTGCATGCTGGCGCCGAATTCGTGACCGATTTGCTTGTTGAGTGCGGTGGCGAGCGCCTGGCTGATAAGCAACGATGGTTCTCCTTAAATATTCGATTATACGCGCGGCTTCGCGCGTGGCATGCTCAACGTCTGCCAATTGGTCCCCGCGAAATGTTTTGCGAGCAGGACAATCTGGCCGACATGCGAAGCGTAATGCGTCATCTGGCGATTGATCGCCTGAACGACCGTGTGAGGCTCGCCCCGCACTGTGACGGTCTTGCCGAGATCGTCAGGCTTGAGCGACGAAATCGCTTTCGCGAACACCGTCCACCCGTCTTCCCATCGGGTCATGAGAGCGGCGCGTGTGTCTCCGCCATCCGACTCGAATTCGCTATCCCTGTTGCGATCCGGTTTCTCGCCGTCGGTCGTCAGAAAATCTCTCCAACGGGAACGCATGTTGCCGGACACGTGCTTCATGATGATGGCGATGCTGTTCGAATCCGGATCGAGCGCCGCGAACAGTTGTCCGTCGCTCACCTGCGCAATCGCCTTGTCGCCCTGAGTTTTCAGCTTCCGAAGCTGCAGGCCGCAATCGTCCAGGAAGTGTTGTTCGATCATCGAGCGGCCAATCCTTCCTTCAAGAATGCGATGAGCGGTGGATAGGTTTTCTGAGGCGCCTCCATGTGCGGCACATGGCCCAGGCCGGGCAGCAGCAGCAGCCGGGCGTTTCCGTTCGGAATGGTGTCGGCAATGAACTTCATCCGTTCCTTGAAGACGGGCCCCGCGAGGCTGTCTTCCGCGCCACCGAACACGAGCGTCGGCGCTTTGATATGCGCCCAGTCGTCCACGACCGGATCGAGATAGGTCATCTGTCCGAGCAGCGACTGCACCATCGCGAGACGCGGCCAGTCGGCGCTTAGCGTCCAGGCGTAGCGGACGCGGGTGAACTTCTCAAAGTCGGCTGTCCACGCGGTTGGGTTGTGCGAGACATATCTGAATAACGTCGCCCGGATGCTCTGATAGTTCGCCTCGAGCGTGCGCGTGTACGTGTCATCGACGCTCGTCCACGGCCGGTCGTACCGAGGATCCACAAGACCGATCGGGTTGTAGATCACCAAGCGCTCGGTGAGGTCGGGATATTGCGTCGCAAAGCGAGCCGCCAGCATGCCGCCCATCGAATGCCCGACGATCATCGCCTTCTGGATGTTCAAGTGCTGCAGAATCCGGCGCGTGTTCAGCGCCATGTCGTGAAAGTTGTAAGGAATGATGGGCTTGGACGATCGGCCGAAGCCAATTTGATCGGGAACGACGACGCGAAAGCCTTCCGTGCGCAGCGCGTCGATCGGCCCGCCCCAGTAGAAGCCGGCGAAGTTCATGCCGTGGAACAGCACCACGGTGTGCCCGTTCGGCGTGCCGGCCGGCGGCACGTCCATATACGCGATTCGCACGTCCTGTCCGTAGGTCGTGAAAGACAAGTACGAAACGGGCTGCGGATATGTCACGTCCTCGCACGTGATGCTCCCGGGCTTCACGTCGGTCGGCGTGGGCGCGGCCGGGGGCGCCTGCCGTGCGTCAATCGCGACATTGGCCGACACGATGATCATCACGAACAACCATTTCACCAACCTCTTCATGACCGACCTCCACTTGACCGCTAAAGTATCCTACTTTGCATGCCAAAGCTTGCGGTGGGCGTGCTCGTGTTTGGAGCCGTGCTTTCGAGCGCCCTGAGCCTGCTGTCGCAAGCTCAGCGCATCACGCTCTTCGACGGCGCCACCTTAAAAGGATGGAACGGCAACCCGGCATTCTGGTCCGTGGTTGACGGCGCCATCCACGGCGTCACCGACAAAACATCGGGCGAGCTCATCCTGACCGAAGGAGACTACGCCGACTTCAGGCTGATTCTCAAATCGCGACTGGTCAGCGAGGCGAACCACCTCGGCGTGTGCTTCTGGGGCGAGCGCCGACCCGACTGGCGCTATGGCGAGTGCATTCTCGTCATTCCGCCAAATCACGGTATGTGGGACTACCACCCCGGCAAAGGCAGCCCGCCGCGCGAAACGCTGGAGCATCCCGCCAACGATCCCCACGTGTGGCACGAAACGGAAGTGCTCGCGCACATCAAGGACGGCACCGTTCGCGTGGCGGTGAACGGCGTGGAAGTGGCGCGCTATAAAGATGAGGATCCGTCGCGCTTGAAGAAAGGGCCAATTGGTCTGCAGATTCATTCCGGCGCGTCGGTCGTGGAATACAAGGACATTCAAATCGAACTCGGTCCGAAGGTCGATCGTCTGATGACGCTGAAGCCTTAGCCGGCAATATCTGGAGCGCAGCATGACGAGTTGTGGGTCCCGCAAGGGTGTTTGGCTGTGGGTGTGCGGAACAGCGCTGTTGATGGCCGCACCGATGTTCATCAGCTCCCTGCGAGGGCAATCGGGGGGCGACCGTCGGCTGTACACGACATGGAGCTCGCCTGGCGGCGGAATTGATTCGCCGCAGTACTCGGCGCTGAAGCAAATCACCAAAGCCAATGTCGCAACGCTCGAGCTTCAATGGTTCCTGCCGGCGCCAGGACCGGCGGGACGATTTGCGTTCAGCCCGATGGTCGTAGACGACGTCATGTATGTCGTTGGCGCAGAAGGCGCGGTGTTCGCGGTGAACGCGGAAACCGGCAAGGAAGTGTGGCGCCATCAGACCGAGGCGCAACCGACCAACCGCGGCTTCAGTTATTGGGAGAGCAAGGATCGCGCCGATCGCCGCATCATTTATTCTGCCGGCAGCTATCTTCAGCAGCTCGACGCCAAAACCGGCCGGCTCATCACCACGTTCGGGAACAAGGGACTCGTGAACCTTCGCGAAGGTCTTGGTCGCACGCCCACGCCGATCGGCGGCGTGCAATCGGGATCGCCGGCACACGTGTTCGAGAACCTGATTGTGATGGGCTCGGCGCCGGGTGAAGGCTACGCCTCTCCTCCCGGCGATCTGCGTGCGTTCGATTTGTTCACGGGAAAGCTTGTCTGGACGTTCCACACGATTCCGCGTCCGGGCGAGATCGGCTACGACACGTGGCCGCCGGACGCGTGGAAAACGGCAGGCGGCGCGAACACGTGGGCCGAGTTTGCGATCGACGAGAAGCGCGGCATCGGATATTTCCCGCTCGGTTCGCCGACGTTTGATTTGTGGGGCGGCGATCGCAAGGGCAACAACCTCTTCGGCAACACGCTGCTGGCGCTCGACCTGCGCACGGGCAAGCGCCTGTGGCACTATCAAATCCTTCATCACGATCTGTGGGACTACGACCTGGTGACCGGGCCGAAGCTGCTCACGGTTCGACATGACGGCAAGCCGCTCGACATCGTCGCGCAGGCCACCAAGTTCGGCATGCTCTACGTGTTCGATCGCGTCACCGGCAAACCGGTGTGGCCCATCGAAGAACGTCCCGTGCCACAAAGCGATGTGCCCGGAGAAGCGTCTTCGCCGACACAACCATTCCCGACCGCTCCGCCGCCGTTTGCGCGGCTGAAGTTCACGACCGACGACATCAATCCGTATCTCGAGCCAGCAGAGCGGGAACGCATTCTCATCATGATGAAGAACGCGCGGAACGAAGGGATCTTCACACCGCTCAGCATCAAACAAGATCAGATTTCTGTTCCGGGCGAACTCGGCGGCGCGAACTGGGGCGGCGCGGCCGCCGATCCTGCAACGGGAATGCTCTACGTGCGAGGCGCAGATCAGCCGGCCTATCACACGCCTTTACTCGAGGTGCCGAAAACTCCGGAGTTGATGACGCCGCAGCCGCGCTACTCCGGGCGGCTCGGATCGATGTTCTTCGCAGAGAACGGCCTGCCGGCGATCTCGCCACCCTGGGCGCGACTGACCGCGTACGACTTGAATACCGGCACAATTAAGTGGCAGGCGCCGCTCGGCACTGTGCCGGCGCTCGCCGCGAAAGGGATGACGAACACCGGCAATAATTTTCGCGTGCATCGCAACGGGCCCGTTGTGACGGCAGGCGGTTTGATTTTCATGGCGCATTTTGCCGATCGCACCGTGCGCGCGTACGACAAAGACACTGGCAGTGTCCTGTGGGAGAAACCGATGGAAGCGAACTTCGCCGGCATTCCATCGGTGTACGAAGTGGGCGGCCGCCAGTATGTGGCGTTTTTCGGCGGCTGCTGCGAAAAGCCCGCCGAAGGCAACATCGCGTGGGTCGGCGCCTCGCCCGGGACCCAAGGGTATTACGTGTTCGCGTTGCCGAAATAGTTACGTTAAAGTTGCACCCTGATGTACACAAGACGCGAGTTTGCCGGGATGGCATTGGCAGGTCTGGCCGTGCAGCGGCCGCCGGCCAGCGGCCCGACGCTGAAGATTGGCGGGGTTCGAATCGGCGCGCAAAGCTACAGCTTTCGCGCGCTCCCGCGTCCGCCCGGCGGCGATCTCGTCGATGTGCTCGTGAACGCGTTCACCGCGTGCGGCTTGGGCGAGTGCGAGCTCTGGTCGCCGCAAATCGAGCCGGCAGCCCCGTCGATTGCGCGAGGAGACACGCCGGAATTGCAGCAGGCCCGCACCGAGGCGCGCACGACCCTGCGTCGGTGGCGTGTCGAAACGCCGCTCGAACATTTCCGCGCCATCCGGCAGAAGTTTGCGGCCGCGAAGATCGCCGTGCGCGCGCTCAACTACAGCTTCAACGACAGTTTCACCGACGAGGAAATCGATCGCGGATTCGTCATCGCTCGCGCGCTCGGCGCCGAGTGGATCACGGCGTCGAGTACGCTGTCGTCGGCCAGGCGGGTGGCTCCATTTGCTGATTCGCACAAGATGTTCGTCGGGATGCACAACCACTCGAACGTGAACGATCCGAACGAGTTCGCGACCCCCGAGAGCTTTGCGGCGGCGATGAAGATGTCGAGGTACTTCAAGGTGAATCTCGACATCGGCCATTTCACCGCGGCCAACCAGGATGCGGTCGGCTATCTGGGCGCCCATCACGGCGACATCACAAACCTCCACGTGAAGGACCTGCGAAAAAATCAGGGCGAGAACATGCCTTGGGGACAGGGCGACACGCCAATTCGCGAGGTGCTGCAGCTGCTGAAGCGAAGCAAGTGGCCGATTCCTGCCTACATCGAGTACGAATATCGCGGCACCGGCACGCCGATCGACGAAGTGAAAAGAGGCCTCGACTACATGCGGCAGGCACTGGCGTAGGACGGTTACACGTGCGTCGAATTGGTATGGGCCTCGTCGGCCCGGGATTCGTCGGGGAACACCACATCGATGCCGTGCGCCGGCTCGGCTTCGTCGATGTCGTGGCCGTTGCCGCAAGCAGCGAGAGCTCGGCCCGCAAAAAAGCCGACGCACTCGGTGTTCCGAAGGCGTTCGGAAGCTACGAGGCGCTCGTCGCCGACCCGGCGGTTCATGTCGTGCACAACACGACGCCAAATTTTCTCCACGTGCCGGTCATTACTGCGGCACTGAAACACCGCAAACACATCATTTCCGACAAGCCGCTCGCCACCTCGGCCGACGACGCCCGTGCGCTATGGCACAGCGCGCGCGATGCCGGAGTGGTGCATGCCGTCACGTTCAACTATCGCGGTAATCCCCTCATTCAGCAGGCGCGCGAGATGGTGGCGGCCGGCGAGCTTGGCGCGATCCAATATGTCCACGGCAATTACCTGCAGGACTGGCTGCTCGAGCCGACCGATTTCTCGTGGAGGCTGGAGCCGGACAAGGGCGGCAGCAGCTCGGCCGTCGGCGATATCGGATCGCACTGGTGCGATTTGGTCGAGCATGTCACCGGCTTGCGCATTCAGTCGGTGCTGAGCGATCTCACCACGGTGATCGAAACGCGGTTCAAGCCGAACAGCTCGCGTGAAGCATTTGCCGCCGGTCACGATCGCGAGCAGCGGACCGCATTTCGTGTGGAAAGCGAGGACTTGGCGACCGTGCTCCTGCGATTCGCGGGCGGCGCCAAGGGCTGCGTATCGGTGAGCCAAGTGTGCGCCGGACACAAGAACGATTTGTGGTTCGAGATTAGCGGCCGAAAGGCATCGCTGCGGTGGCACCAGGAGCGCCAGAACGAACTCTGGATCGGAAGGCGCGATTCGGCGAACGGTCTGCTTCCAAAAGATCCCGCCCTCCTGGCTCCCGGCGCGCGCGCCTACGCCCATCTGCCCGGCGGACACCAGGAAGCGTGGGCCGACGCCTTCTGCAACGTGATGCGCGACATCTACGGCGTCATTGCCAGTCAGAAAGACCCATCGGGTCCCAGACCGCCGGCGTTTGCGACCTTCGAAGACGGCTATCGTTCGGCGTGTACCGTCCAAGCGATTTTGGCGAGTCACGCGGCCGGCGGCGCTTGGACGAAAGTGCAGGGCTGACCTCAATGAAACTTGGAATCTTCACGCCTGTGTTTGGAAAGCTGCCGCTGGCGGAGATGCTGGAGAAGGTGCGCTCGTTGAAAAAGATCGAGGCCATCGAGCTCGGCACCGGTGCGTGGCCGGGCCGCGATCACATCGATCCGGACAAGCTCCTCGCCAGCGCCGATTCCGCGCGCGATTATCGCCGGCAAATTGCTGATGCCGGCCTCACGATCAGCGCGCTTTCGTGTCACGGCAACCCGCTGCATCCCGACAAAGCCATCGCGCGCGACTACGACGATGTGTTTCGAAAGACCGTGCGTCTCGCCGAACGCCTCGAGGTGCCGGTCGTCGTCACG
>JANMJM010000284.1:0-22226 GCA_031371345.1 Vicinamibacteria bacterium | reverse complement strand
ATATTCCGGGGTGGGATTTGTTTGCATTCGGTGTGTTGTATGGCGGATATGTATTGGCATGGGTAGGCGATGTTGCGGCCGAAAACGACGGGGATCCCCTTCGCGACGGGGCTGCGGGACCGAACCCCGGCGCGGGCATTGTGGCTGTGCGATCCGTGGCGTTTGGCGTCGGCGGAGGTCGCAAGGTGGTGGAGTCGACGGTGCGTCGAACCGACACGGTGGCGGGCATCAGCAGGCTTTCGTGGGTCCAAATCCGCTAGTACGATAGTTTTTCAAGGATTCGCCGATAAGAGTGGAGAGACTTATGCGACGCCGCCCGTTCATGATCAGCGCCTTCGCCGTCGCCCTTCTGCTTCCCGCCAGCGCCATGCCGCAATCGCTCGCAGAGGTGGCGCGCATGGAAGAAGCGCGCAGGAAGACTGTGAGGGGATCTTCGAAGGTCTACACCAACGACGACTTGGTGCATGTGCGCGACGATAGCGCCGCGCCCGTACCGGCGCCGGCCGAGGCAGGTGCCAAGCCGGCGGTGCCGGCCGCCCCTGCCGATACAAAGCCCGATGCAAAAGATGAGAAGTATTGGAGGAGCCGCCTGGCGGCTGCGCAGCAGGCGATCAGTCGCAACAGGGTTTTGCTGGCCGCGCTGGAGGCCCGAGTGAATGGCTTGAACACCGATTTCGTCAATATGGACGACCCTTTTCAGCGGAACGTGATTCAGGAAAACCTGAAGACGTCCATGGCTGAACTGGAGCGCGTCAAGCAAGACATCGCCAACGGGACGAAGGCCCTCACTGCCATCGAGGACGAGGCCCGCAAGGCGAACGTTCCGCCCGGCTGGCTACGCTAGGGCTGCGCCCCGCATTTGGCCTCCCACACCCCGACTCAGCGCATTCCGATTCTGCTCGTCGAAGACAAGGACTCCTTGCGGCAGATGCTGCGCCTTGCCATGGAGGGGCAGGGGCATGCTGTCATCGAAGCGCGCGATCAACCCGAGGCGGTCAACGCGCTGCAGCAAGCGCGGCCTGCGCTGGTGCTGACCGATTTGCGCCTTCCAGTCGGCGACGGTTTTGGCGTGCTCCGCGCGGCGAAAGAGTTCGATCCGCAAATGCCGGTCATCGTCATGACCGCGTACGGCAGCATTCAAGATGCGGTCGCCGCGATGAAAGAAGGCGCGCTCGATTTTCTCGCGAAGCCGGTCGACCCCGATCACCTCATGCTGATGGTGGAGCGCGCATTGGCTCAGCGCCGGTTGATCACCGAATACATCCTGCTGAAGGAAGAGCTGGGCACGCGACGCGGGGCGCCGCAGATCATCGGCGAAGCGCCCGCGTTGAAAAACGTGATCGCGGCGCTGCAGCGTGCGTCGGGCACCGATGCGACCGTGCTGCTCGAAGGGGAAAGCGGAACCGGAAAAGAGCTGTTCGCGCGCGCGCTTCATGCGCTCAGCGAGCGATCCGACGGCCCGTTTGTCGCCATCAACTGCGCAGCGATTCCCGACAACCTGCTGGAAACCGAACTATTCGGCCACGAAAAGGGCGCCTTCACGGGCGCGATCGGGCGTAAGCCCGGAAAATTCGAGATGGCGCATCGCGGCACGCTGTTCCTCGACGAGATCGGCGATCTGCCGCTCGGCCTGCAGGCCAAAATTCTTCGCGCCCTGGAAGAACGCAACTTCGAGCGCGTCGGCGGCAACGCCTCGATCCACGTCGACGTGCGGATTGTCGCGGCGACGAACAAAGGTCTTCGCGCGGCGGTAGCCGCGAAGTTGTTCCGCGAAGATCTCTACTTCCGTCTGTCGGTCTTTCCGATCACGGTTCCACCCCTGCGCGATCGCCCCGACGACATTCCGATTCTGGCGCGCCACTTCGTGGAGAAGTTCTGCCGCGATCTAAAGAAGAAGGTGGCGACACTTGCGCCCGGCGCCATCGAGGAGCTACAGAAATACGGCTGGCCCGGCAATGTCCGGGAGCTGCAGAATTGCATGGAGCGGTCGATTATCCTCTCAGATAGCGACACGATTCATGCACGGCACTTGAACCTCTCGTTTCACGCGCCTCTTCAGCCCGTCGAAGCGCCGAATCCCTGGAGCGGCTTCGATTTTTCGGGCTCACTGGCCGAGGTGGGCCGCCGGGCGCAACTCGAGGCCGAGCGTCGCAAGATTACGGAGACGCTGAAAGAGGCCGCAGGCAACAAGATGCGCGCTGCCGAAGTATTGGGCGTGAGCTACAAAGCGTTTCTGATGAAGATGAGGGATTGCGGGATAGAGTAGCGGGCTCGATCACGAGGAAATCTTCGCGGTCAGAGCCCAGAGCCCGCGGCTTCACTTCTTGAGCCCAGTCTTCCTCAGTGCCTTCCCCAGTTCCTCTTCCGTCACATCCTTCACCGTTGCCCACGATCCGATGCCGGTGCACAGCACGTAGTGGAGCGTCCCGTTGATGATTTTTTTGTCATGACGCACCGCTTCCAACACTTCTTTCGTCGACAGGTCGCCGACCGGCGGCAGTGGCCCCAGCTTCATGATGATGGTACCGAGCGCGTGGCGATCGGCTTCCGGCAGGACGGCACGGGCGACGCCGATTTCGGCGGCCACCAGCATGCCGTAGGCAATCGCTTCGCCGTGGCGGAAGCGCTTGTATTTCGTGACGGCTTCAAGCGCGTGGCCGGCGGTGTGACCGAAATTGAGCATGCGGCGCGGGCCCGACTCTTTCTCATCGAGCGAGACTACCGACGCTTTGATCTGACACGACTCGGCGATAATCGGCACGAGCGCGTCGCCTTCGCGCGCAAAAATCGCATCGATGTCGCGGCCGACACGATCGAAGAGATCGCGGCTCGAGGTCATGCCGTACTTGATCACTTCATACAAACCCGCGCGGAACTCACGGCGGGGCAGCGTCTCGAGCAGGGCCGGATCGATAGCGACCAACGACGGATGATAAAACGCCCCAATCAGATTTTTCCCGAGCGGGTGATTGACGCCGACCTTTCCGCCAATCGCGCTGTCGACTTGGGCCAGCAGTGTCGTCGGCACCTGTATCAATCCGATCCCTCGGAGATACGAAGAGGCGATGAACCCGGCCATGTCGCCGATGACGCCGCCGCCGACGGCGATAATCCCCGACCCCCGATCGGCTTCGAGCTTAATCAGCGATTCGTAGGCGCGTGACACGGTCACGAGCTGTTTGTGCCGCTCGCCATCGGGCAGCAGAATCGGCTCCGTGCGCGGCACCGCTTTGGCGATCGCTTTCCCATGCAGCTTCCACACGAGCGGGCTCGACACGAAGAACTGGCGCTTGGGCGCGTTCGACTGCTCGAGCAGCCGGCCCAACTGCGCCGTGAGTCCGTGTTCGATGTAGATGGGATATCGGTTGGTTCCCGCCGAGACGTCGATGCGTTGCATTAGTGGTTAGTGACGAGTGACGAGTGACGAGTGATGAGTGATGAGTGATGAGTGATGAGTGACAGGCTGGTTCATCTCTGCAGTTCCTTCTCCTGAAGGGTTCTTCGAAGGGCGTTCAACATTTTACGAAGTTCAACGATGGCCTCGAAACACCTCTGCCGTCGAGCCTTCGGCGTTTGAAATAAAGTGTATGAACTCGCGGGTCGTGAACCGTGCCTGTCCCTCGGCGATGTTCGACGGAACGGAGACCGCGGCGCGCCGTACTTGCGACGTGAGCCCGAATCGCTCGTCGCTGGGAAACCTCTGGCTTACTTGGTAGACCAGCTTTACGAGCGAGATTCCCTTTTGCCAAACGAGGAGATCGCGGTAACCGCCGACTTTCGTGCTCATCGCAAATCACTCGTCACTCATCACTGTTCTTGATGCAGTAGGATAACACCCGGTGGATGTGCGAGGCGATTTCGTCATCGTCGGCAGTGGCATCGCCGGTTTGCGCGCGGCAGCGGAGCTGGCGTCTGACGGCGACATCGTCATCATTACGAAAGCCGATCCGAGTGAAAGCAACACGGAGTATGCGCAAGGCGGCATCGCCGCCGCCATAGGGCCCGACGATTCGCCGGCGCTCCACGCGGCCGACACGATGAAAGCCGGCGACGGCATCTGCGACGAGCGGGCCGTTCGCGTGCTCGTTGAAGAGGGACCGCGCTACACGCGCGAGCTCGTCGACTGGGGTGCGCGCTTCGATCGCGACGAGCACGGACGGCCGGCGCTCGCCTCCGAGGGAGCACACAGCGTTCGCCGCGTGCTTCATGCGAGCGACGCAACGGGACGCGAGATTGGCCGCGTGTTGTGGGAGCGCACGTCTTCGAAAGCGCGCATTCGCGTGTTGAAGAACACGCTCGCAGTAAGCGCACTGATCAAGGATGGGCGTTGTGCCGGGGTACGCTTCATCGACGATACCGGCGAGCCTGGCCGCGTGTTTGGCCGCGCGACGCTTCTCGCGACGGGCGGCGCCGGGCAGGTCTTTCAAGAGACGACGAATCCGGCGATTGCAACAGGGGATGGCGTGGCGCTCGCGTATCGCGCCGGCGCTCGCATTGCCGATATGGAGTTCGTGCAATTTCATCCCACGGTGCTTGACGCCGCAGGTGCGCCGAGATTTCTTCTGTCCGAGGCTCTTCGCGGCGAAGGCGCGAGGTTAGTCAACGCGAGAGGCGAAGCCTTCATGCTCCGCTATCATCCGCTGGCCGATCTGGCTCCGCGCGATGTCGTCGCCCGCAGCATCGTCCGCGAAGCCGAGCGAACCCAGGGGCCGGTGTTCCTCAGTCTTCGTCACCTCGTTCCCGATGAAGTGCACCGGCGATTTCCGATGATTGCGGCGACCGTGCTCAAGGCGGGATTCGATTTGGCGCGCGATCTGGTTCCGGTTGGACCGGCCGCACATTATTTGATGGGTGGCGTCGAAACAGACTTGGATGGCCGGACATCGGTGCCCGGACTGTTCGCCGCAGGCGAAGTCGCATGCACGCGCGTGCACGGCGCGAACCGACTCGCGAGCAACTCGCTGCTCGAGGGGCTCGTATTCGGCGCCCGGGCAGGCCGCGCGATGACCGGCCCGGTGCGCGATGCGGATTTGCCCCAGCCGGTTGTCCGCGACGTGTCCAGCAGCGCCTCGACTGATCCGAATCGAATCATGAACGAAACCGAGGTCCGCGAGCTGATGTGGTCGTCGGTGGGGTTGTTCAGGGAGCGAGACGGTTTGCGTCACGCGGTCAATCAGCTTCAGGAACAAGAAGCGGCGCTCGACACGCTGTTCGCGCGCGATACGCTGCTGGATCATGAAGGCTGGCGTAGGGCCAGTATCATCACCGTGGCGGCACTCATCGCAAAAGCCGCACTGCGGCGTGAAGAGAGCCGCGGCGGACATTTCAGGACCGATTTTCCGGCCCACGACGATTTAAAATGGAAGACTCACATTTCTGACGTGAAGCACCCCCGATGAGACAGTCAAAACTTCTGATTCAGACGTACCGCGAGGCTCCCCGCGACGCCGATGTCATCAGTCAGCAATTAATGATGCGCGCCGGCATGATCCAAAAACTCGCGGCCGGCATCTACGACTACCTGCCGCTCGCACTTCGCAGCATCCGCAAATTTGAGGAGATCGTCCGCGAAGAGCTGAACCGCGACGGATGCCAGGAGCTTCTGATGCCTGTCGTGCAGCCCCGAGAGTTGTGGGACGAAAGCGGCCGCTGGCAGTTTTATGGCCGCGAGCTGCTTCGGTTCAAAGATCGCAAGGGCGCCGACTTCTGCCTCGGTCCCACGCACGAAGAGGTCGTGACCGACATCGTGCGGAAGCTGATCAAAAGCTATAAGCAGTTGCCCATCAACCTCTATCAGATTCAGACCAAGTTCAGGGACGAGATTCGGCCACGGTTCGGTCTCATGCGCGGCCGCGAGTTCATCATGAAGGACGGCTACTCCTTCCATGTAGACGGTGCCGACGCGGACAAAGAGTATTGGCGGATGTTCGAGGCCTATAAACGCATCTTCGGGCGGCTCGGCGTGAAGTTCCGACCGGTGGAGGCCGACAGCGGCGCGATTGGCGGCAGCTTCACGCACGAGTTCCACGTGCTAGCCGGAAGCGGCGAAGATGCCATTCTCAGCTGTACGGCATGCGAGTACACGTCGAATGCCGAGAAAACTGAAGCGCCCACGTTGCCGTTCGCCTATGCCAGCGAGCCGGTGCTCGATCTGCAACTTGCGCATTTTCATACGCCCGGCATCGTCGCGATGGAGGAGCAGGCCAAGGCGTTCAAGGACGAGCAGCACAACGGTTTGCCGCTCGATCACGCGTCGAAATTTTATCTGTATCGCGCGACCAAAGCCGACACGGCATGGGACGTGGGGCTCGTCTTGCGCAGCGACCACGAGCCGAACACGGTGAAATTGAGGAACTTGATTGGCGCCGACTCGCTCGATTTGGTGCCGCTGGAGGAAGCTGAAAAGCGAGCCGGCACGAAGTCGGGATTCATTGGTCCGGTCGAGCTCGACGTGCCGACGTATGCCGATCGCAGCCTTAGCGGCGCCTGCAACCTCACGTGCGGAGCCAACAAGGAGGGTTATCACCACTTCGGCTTCAAGCCGGACCGCGACCTGAAATCGTTCAAAGGATTTCACGATCTCCGGATGGCGAAGGAAGGGGACGTATGCGCGCGCTGTGGCAAGGGCGTCTATGAAGCGTTCAGAGGCATCGAAGTGGGGCAGGTCTTCAAGCTCGGCACGAAGTATTCGGAGGCGATGTCCTGTGTGTTCAGCGACGAGGCGGGCACCGAGCGCCCCATGGTGATGGGCTGCTACGGCATCGGCGTCACGCGCACGATTGCCGCTGTAATTGAGCAGAACTACGATGCCGACGGCATCATCTGGCCTTGGGCGGTCGCGCCGTTTCACGTGCACCTGGTGAGCCTGGACTCGAACAAGCCCGAGATTGCGGCGGTCGCCAATGAAGCAGAAAAAGTTCTGGAAGCGGCCGGCTTCGAGGTACTCCATGACGATCGCGACGGGTTGAGCCCGGGCGTGAAGTTCAAGGACGCCGATCTGCTCGGCATGCCTCTTCGGCTCACGGTTGGATCGAAAGGCCTGAAGGACGGAATCGTCGAGCTGCGCGATCGACGAACGAAAGAAGTGACAAAGATGAAACCCGACGAGGTCGTACGTGCAGTAGAGGCGTATCACGAAAAACAAACCACGAAGAACTGAACCTGCCAAGACACGCACCACCCAAGCCCGAGGAAAGAGTCCTTCGTGCCTTCTCCCGGGATTGAGTTGTTTGGAGGGTTAGCACTTCTCTAAAAGCGGACCACTAAGGACAGAATTCTCCCAAGGTAAGCACCACACAAGGTAGGAAGAAGAAAAATTCACCTTCGTGTCCTTGGCTGCTTTTTTTAATCCTTCGTGCCTTCGTGTTCTGGGATCGAGTTGTTGGGCTGTCCGAAAGCCGAGAGCCCGAAGCCTGGAGCCTGATTACACTTCTTCGATCGGCGGCTTGCGCTTTTTGCCGAAAATCCAGGCGATGGCAATGCTGACGATGTAGAGGCCGACCATGGGCACGCCGACGATCATTTGACTCGCCATGTCGGGGCTCGGCGTAATGACCGCCGCGATGATGAAGATGACGAGAATCGCGTACTTGAAGTAGCGGAGCATCCAGCGCGCCGTTACGACGCCCATCTTGGCGAGAAAAAAGACAATGGTCGGCATCTGAAAGACCGCGGCCATGCCGACGACCATTTTGATGTAGAGCCCGAACGCGTCTTCGACGCGCGGCATGAAGGTGACGTAGTCGCTCTGGTAGCTCGAGAAGAACTTCCACATCAGTGGGAACACGACGTAGTGCCCGAACGCGGCGCCGCCGACACAGCCGATCGTGGCGAACAGCACGAACGGGATGGCGAACCGGCGCTCCTTGGCATATAACGCCGGCGCGACAAACAACCAGACCTGAAACAGAATCAGCGGCGAGGCAATGATCAGCCCCGCGATGATGCCGATCCGGATGTACAGCATGAACGCTTCGGGCGCTTCGGTGAAGATCAGCCTGCCGCCCGCCGGCAGCATCTGCTGCATCGGCCGCATGACGAAGTCGTAGATGCGCTGGATGAAGACGAACGCGATCGCTGCCCCGATGGCCAGCGAAATCAGGGCGTACATGATGCGGGTCCGGAGCTCGTCGAGATGCTCCAGAAACGACATCTTGCCCGAACCCTCGTTTTCGCTGTCGTCAAACGACCAGCGATCGCGATCGTCGGGATCCTTTTGGAAAGGGACCACACCCATCGTCGGCTCGGCCTACGCGCCCGCGTCGGCGTGTGGGGGTGGTTCTGCGTGGGCCACGGCCGCGGCGCTGCCTGCCGCAGTGCTCGCCACCGATGGAGGCACCTCGGCCGACTTTCGGGCGGATTGAATTTCTTCGCTCCTGATTTCGTCCTCGAGCGTGTTTTTCAGCTCGTTGGATGCTCGTTTAAACTCGGCAATGCTCTTTCCGAGTGATTTACCGAGTTCAGGGAGCTTACGCGGGCCAAAGATGAGCAGCGCAATTACTCCGATGACGATCATTTCCGGCATGCCAATCGAGCCCATGGTCCAACTCCTTAATCTTTCGAGTCTCCAATTATACCCCTAACTGTAGTACCATTTTTATAGCTATGCGTACATACCGATCGGTCTCTGTGGCGGCCTTTGCCATCGTGTTGTCCGCCCTTGTTGGCGGGTTCTTCGGCGGACGGGTCCTGGCGACGCAGGATGGGCTGCCGGAACGCTATAACGTCTTCACGGCGGCCCTCAATCAAATCGACGCCAAGTATGTCGAAAAGGTTGAATCCGACAAGTTGGTCTACGGCGCGATTAGCGGCATGTTACAGACGCTCGATCCGCATTCGAGCTTCATGGACCCGAAAGCCTACGCGCAGTTGCGCGAGCGACAGGAGGGTCATTATTACGGACTCGGCATCAGCATTAATGTCGTCGATGGCGACATTACCGTGATGTCGTTGTTCGAGGGGTCGCCGGCCTATAAGAAGGGGATTCGGCGCGGCGACATCATCGCCAAGATTAACGGCGAAGACGCCAAGGGATGGACAAGCGATCAGGCGGTGTCGAAGTTGCGGGGACCGCGCGGCACGCCCGTCCAGGTTTCCATCAAGCGCGCCGGCTACGAAAAGCTGATCGAAGTTGAGGTCGTCCGCGACGAAATCAGCATTCCGAGCGTGCCCGCGGCATTCATGATCGCCAGCGACACCGGCTATATCCAGCTTCACGATTTTTCCGAGACGACCGATCGCGAGCTCGGCGTGGCCCTGAAAGATCTGACCGGGAAGGGGATGAAGAAGCTGCTGCTCGACATCCGGGAGAATCCCGGGGGGCCGCTCGATCAAGCCATCAAAGTTTCAAACAGGTTCCTCAAGCGCGGCGACCTCATCGTGTACACGCGCGGCCGCATTCCGAACTCCGACCAGGACTATCGAGCGGTTGATAACAGCGACTACACGAATGTGCCGCTCGTGGTGCTTGCCAATCGCCGTAGCGCGAGCGCGTCGGAAATTGTGACAGGCGCCTTACAGGATCACGATCGCGGGTTGGTCGTCGGCGAGACGACGTGGGGCAAGGCGCTCGTGCAGTCGATCTATCGCCTGAGCGAAGGGGCGGGGCTCGCGCTGACGACGGCGCATTACTTCACGCCCGCGGGCCGGCTCATCCAGCGCCCGTGGGACGAGACGTTCGACGAATACCTCTCCTACACGATGCGCGATCAGGATCCCAATAAGGTTCATCCTCAGAGCGATCTGAAATACACGCTGAAGCTCGGACGCAAAGTCTACAGTGGCGGCGGCATCGAACCCGATCATCGGATGGACGGTCCGATCGAAGGCTTCAATCCCGGCAAATTTGCGCGACGGCTGTATCCCGGCATGTTCGCGACCTTCGCGCAGCGATTTGATCGCGAAGGCGATACGCGCTTCGGCAGCGCCACCGACGTGAAGGCGCGCCGCTTCCTCACGAGCGACTTCGTCATAGACGAGGCGATGATTCAGGAGTTCAAGACGTTTGTGCGGAGCCAGATGAGGGATGCGAGCCAATTCGACGAGCCTGGGTTCACCGGCGATGTCGAGTTCATCCGCGCGATGGTTCGCTACGAGATCGACGTCGCATTGTTCGACGTCGCCACAGCGAGACGGCATTTGCTCGAGAAGGATCCGCAGACTAACTACGCTCTGACGCTGTTCCCAGAGGCCGAGTCGCTGTTACGGGCGACGGCCAGCACGAGCGTGAAGGCGTCTCGCTAGTTGAACTAAGGCGAATACCACACTTAGGGCTCCAGTTTGTTCTTGCCCCAGCATATGGGGCTTGTTACACTGGCGACCGTTCTCCGGGTCCACGGGGCGCGCTTCGATTGCGGAGCGCTCGGACCCGAAATCGGTCGCATTTGCGCACCTCACAGGGCTTAATTCGGAGAGAGCGTCCCAGCCGCTCGTTAGCTTCGGTCTACCGAAGCTCGCGCGCGGCTTTTATCTGTACTTTTAAGTTTTAAGTTCTAGTTTCCAGTTTCCAGGTTCACCCTATGCGCTTACAACAGCTTGAGATCTCCGGCTTCAAATCGTTCTCTGATCGCTCGCACCTGAACTTCGACCGCGGGGTGACTGCGATCGTGGGGCCAAACGGGTGCGGGAAGAGCAACGTGGCCGACGCCATCACGTGGGTGCTGGGCGAGCAGAGCGCCAAGAGCCTGCGCGGCGACCGCATGGAGGACGTCATTTTCAATGGCAGCGACGCGCGTAAGCCGACCGGCGCTGCCGAAGTGCGGCTCCGACTGAGCGACGTGCTCTCAATCCCCTCAGGCAACGGGATTGCGACGCAGGTGGCGCTCGGTGACGGCGATCCGCTTGTGGGGATCAGCGAGGAAGACGCGCCGGCCCTGGCCAGAACGGTCGAGGTGACGCGCCGGCTGTATCGCTCCGGTGAGAGCGAATATTTGATCGACGGCGAAATTTGCCGGCTGCGCGATGTGCACGAGTTCCTGATGGACACGGGCCTTGGCGCGAAGGCGTACGCCATCATCGAGCAAGGGAAGATCGGGCTGATTCTCAGCTCGCGGCCGACCGATCGGCGCCAGCTGATCGAAGAAGCCGCCGGCATCACGAAATACACGGCGCGCCGGCGGGCGGCGGAGTTGAAGCTCGAGGCGGCGCATCTGAATCTGACGCGCCTCGAAGACATCATCTTCGAGCTCGAAAAGCAGTTCGGATCGTTGAAACGTCAATCAGCAAAAGCGCGCCGGTACAAACGGCTGCGCGACGAGCTGCGGCACTGGGAAAAAGTGCTGTTTGCCGGCCGCTATCGAGAGTCGGCGCAGAAGATCGACGTGCTGCGCGCGCGCCTGGCTGACGCCCATGAGAAAGAATCGGCGGCCGCCGCTGCGCTCGGTACGGCCGACGCCGACTTCAGCCGTGTGCGCCTTTCGCTCGTCGAAGCCGACACGCGTGCGACAACCGCGCGCGAAGCCGTGCATGCGTGCGAGCTCGACATCAACACGCGGCGCCAGCAGATTGACTTCAACCGACAGCAGATCGAGGCCATCGGCGTTCGCGCGACGGAAGTGCGAAGCGAGCTCGACTCGCTGGAAGCTCGACGAGAGCCGAGCCGCCTTGCTGTGGCCGAGCGCCAGATCGCCACCTCGAAGGCGCAGCAGGATCAGCAAGCTGCCGCCGCCGATCTCGACCACGTGGAGACCGAATACGGCGAGGAAAACCGCCGCATCGAGGGGCTCGAAGCCGACGTCGAGGCGGCACGGTCGGAGGTGTTCTCCGCGCTCAATGTCGCGACGACGTTGCGTCACGCCATCCAGCACGCCGAAGAAGCCAGTGCGCGAGTGGCTCAGGAGCTGGCGAAGCTTGCGATCGAAGAAGGCGATGTCCGCATGGAAAAGGATCGCCTGGACGACGATCGCGCCGCGACCGCCGATGGCCTGCGCCGCGCCCAGCAGGCCGCCGAGGCGTCGATGCACGCGCGGACGGCACGGGAAACCGAGCAGGCCGCCTCGCGCATCGAGCTCGAATGGAAATCGAACAATCTGCAGGCGCGCGAGCGCGAGTTGGCCGGACTGACCGCTCGCCTTGCCTCGCTCACCGAGCTCGAAGAGGCGCGCGCCGGATATACCGAAGCGGCGCGCATGGTGCTCGCGCAGGCCAATGGTCACGTCGGCCAGCAGGGATCGGTCGCCGATTATCTCGAAGTCGAGCCGAAGTACGAGCGCGCCGTTGAAGCGTGCCTCGGCGATCTCCTTCAGCACATCATCGTCCAGACGCACAAACAGGCCGAAGCCGGCCTCGAGCTGATCGGCCAAGAGAACGTCGGCCGTTGCGGCTTCGTGGTACTCGAAGGCGTTGACACACGCGAGTTCAAGTCGAGCGCCGTACCGCAGGGCCTCGTGTCGATTCGCGATTGCATCATCGTGACGGGACCGCACGCTGCCGCGATTCACCACGCGATGCCCGACGCGTGGATCGCCGACGACCTGAACGCGGCGCTTGCCGCAGCGCACAGCACAACGGCGGCCATTGCGACGCTCACCGGGGAAGTGGTGCGCGGCCGGGCACAGATCTCGGGCGGCGGCAAAGACGAAGGGCGCGCCATCCTTGGTATCAAGCGCGAGATCAAAGAGTTGCGCGATCGCATCGCAGGTGAAGAGGCCGAGCGCGATCAGTCGGTCACCGACGTGGCTGCGCTCGAGACGCGCGTGGCGCAGGTCTCCAATACGCTCGCCGCCGTGAGCGAGCGTCTCCATCGCGAAGAGAAGGCCATCCTTGCCCTCGAGATGCAGCTGCAACGGTCGGGCGACGATCTCGAAAAAGTGGTGAAAAAGTCCGAACTGCTCGCCATTGAACGGCGGGGAGCAGAGGAGCAGCGCGCCGGACTCGAGGCGCGCCAGCAAGAAGCGCGCGAGTCGATTGCACGGCTCGATCAGGAACAGCGCGCGGCCGACATGAAACTGTCGCACGCGCAGCATCGGCTCGGCGATGCGCGAGAGACGCTGCAAGGGCTGGCTCGCCGCGCTGCCGAAGCCAAGGCGGCGTATGCGACACAGGTGGAGCGCGCGGCCGCGCTTCAATCAGAAGTGGCGCGGCTCGAAGAGGGTCTCCGCGAGCTCGAGACACGGGTACGCGCGTCGCAGTCGAGTCTCGGCGAACTCGATCGTCAGCGTGAAGAGCTCGGCAGGCTCGTCGATGAAACCATTCTATTGCTCGATGGCGACGGTGTAAGGCTTGAAACCCTGCGCGCCGGCGTCCGCACGGCCGAAGACGCCGTCAACGATCTTCGACAGGAGGCCGATCGGTACGAAGCCGCGATTCGCGATGCGCGCAAAGGCCTCGAGTCGGCGCACCAGCAGGTGGCCGAGCTCGAAGTATCGCGGGCGACAGCCGAAAGTCATCTGACGCATCTCGCCGAATCGTGCGTCGAAACGCTGCAGATGACGCTCGACGAAGTGATGACGGAGATGGAGCACGCGCAGCCGACCGACCTCGTGACCGTCGCCGAGATCGAAGACGACGCAGACGACGCCGAGGAGCCCGCACACGCGGCTCCAGAACCGGTGATCGCGGCATCCGCATCGCCGGAAGAGCACATCACGAACCTCCGCCGGAAGATCGATCGCCTTGGCCCCGTGAACATGATGGCCATCGATCAGTTTGACGAGCTCGAAACCCGCCATACGTTCCTGACCACGCAGCGCAAAGATTTGACCGACGCGATTGCGTCGACGACCGACACGATCAAAAAAATCGATGAGACCAGTAAGGTGCGTTTCCGCGAGGCGTTTATCGCTATCAAGGAAAATTTCCAGGGCACGTTCAGCACGCTCTTCGGCGGTGGCCACGCGACGCTGGCGCTGCTCGACGAGACCGACGTCCTCGAAAGCGGCATCGAGGTGGTGGCGTCGCCACCGGGCAAGCGGCTGCAGAGCGTCATGCTGCTGTCGGGCGGCGAGAAGGCACTGACCGCGATTGCGCTGATGTTCGCCATCTTCAAGTACAAGCCGAGCCCCTTCTGTGTGCTCGACGAGATCGACGCGCCGCTCGACGATGCCAACATCGGCCGGTTCGTCGAGATGCTGCAGGGCATGCAGGACCACACGCAATTCATCATCATTACGCACAGCCGGAAAACGATGGAAATAGCCGACAGGCTGTATGGCGTCACGATGGAGGAGCCCGGGGTTTCCAAGCTCATCTCGATCGAGTTGAACTAGGTGAGCTTCGAGCGGGAGACGAACACAGCCCTTCAAGCCGGAACTGACGGTGCACGATCACGGCTTTGCGGGCTGTATTCGTCTCGCGCTCGAAGACGAGACTAGTTACTCGCCATCGAACATTGTGGTCCTGTGGTTCGTCCACTACTGCATGGCTTCCACCAAATCTCTGGCCCGTGCCCTCCGTCCGGCCGCTTTGGCGCTTGCGATAGCGGCGTCGCTAGGCCTGACCGCCTGCGACATTCAGGTCCGCGAGGGTGGGAAGTTCAAGGTCGGCATTTTCTCCGCACAGGCCACGCAGGAATGGACCCGCACTTATTCGCTGAAGGCCGGCGGGCACATCGAGATCGCGAACCTGAACGGGCCTATCGAACTGGCCCAGGGACCCGTCGGCAGCAGTCTCGACGTTCGTGCCGACATCACGGCGAAAGCCCTCACAGACGCCGGCGCCAAAGAGATTCTCTCGAAGGGGAAGATTGAGGAAACCGTGACACCGGAGCGGGTTAAAGTCGAAACCGTTGTACCGAGAGGTGTACATGGCTCATATGAGGTTCGATATCAGGTACGCCTGCCACCGGGCATAGAGGCTCAGGTCTCGACGGCCAATGGATCGGTGAAAGCCGTCGGCCTCACAAGCAAGCTCAAGGCGTCCATCGTGAATGGAGCGGTCGAGATGACCGACATGGCGGGCGCGCTCGATGCTGCCGTTGTCAATGGCTCGCTGACGGTGAAGCTCGCGAGCGTGTCCGCTCCCGTGCGTCTGGAAACGACCAATGGGCGTCTGCTGCTCGAGCTTCCTCAGACGAGCAAGGCCAATCTTTCGGCGCGCGTCGTCAACGGCGGCTTGACCGTGTCCGGTCTGCCCGTCGAAGAGCCAGACCAGCGACGCATCAAGAATATCGAGGCCGCACTGAATGGCGGCGGACCGTCGATCGATCTGCGAACGACAAACGGTCGCGTCACCATCACCGGCACGCCTTAACGAGCAATCGCTCGAAGCTCGAAGCTGGAAGCTGAATGAACGAGGACAAAGCCACCCGGTATCATCGCCTCGGCCGTCGGGCGGGCGTACTGTCGACGGTGTGGACCTTAACGCTGCTGCTGGGTCTCATGGTCACGGGCGCCTCCGTGAACCTTCGGGAGTGGGCGGCCAATGTGGCCGCCGCGGTATTCGGCGCCAACGAATCGTACACCCTTATCCTTGTGCTGTACGTGCTGGTCCTGTCCGTCATTGTCGACATCGCGATCCTACCGCTCAGTTTCTATAAAGGATTTGTGCTCGAGCGCCGCTATGGGCTGGCGACGCAGACCAAGGGCCACTGGGCGAAGGATTACCTGAAGGCGATCATCGTCGGACTGCTGTTTGCCGAAGCGAGCGCCACGTTCGTGTATTTCACGCTTCGCCGGTGGCCGGACAGGTGGTGGCTGATCTCGGGGCTTGGCTATTCCCTGATCACGGTCGCGCTGGTGAACCTCGCGCCCGTTCTGCTACTGCCGCTCTTTTTCCGGTTCAAGCCGCTCGATAAACCTGCGCTGCGCGACCGCCTGACGTCGCTCGCCGCCAAGGCGCACACCAAGGTGATGGGCGTCTACGAATGGACGCTCAGCGATCGCACGAAGAAAGCCAATGCGGCGCTGGCCGGCATGGGCAATACGCGCCGGATCATCCTCTCCGATACCCTGCTGGCCGAGTATTCAGACGACGAGATTGAAGTCATCCTCGCACACGAGCTCGCGCATCACGTCCATCGCGACATTTGGAATGCCGTCATGGTCGACATGGTATTGACGTTCGCCGGCTTCTACATCGCGCATCGCGCGCTCAACGTGATCGTGCCGGCATTCGGGCTGCAGGGGCGCGCGGATCCGGCTGGCATTCCGATGCTGTTGATGGCGGCGGGCGCGCTCGCGCTCGCGTTGAAGCCGCTGTTGAACGCGCAGTCGCGCCGTCACGAGCGCCGGGCAGATGCATACGCGCTCCAAATGACGAAGAACCCCTCGGCCTTCATCTCGGCGATGCGCCGCCTCGGGCAACAAAACCTCGCCGAAGAGAACCCGTCTCGTCTCGTGCAGACATTTTTCTACACGCATCCCCCGATTAAAGAACGTATACGCGCCGCGCAGGAGTCGTTGTAGTATCGGTGTTTTTGCAAGGGGGGTAGTATGCCGATGAATGAGATTGAGATGTTTCTGCAGGCGTGGGAGCGCGACTCGGACGGTACGCTGAAGCTGTTGAAAGCGTTGCCGCCCGGCCAGTACGACTTTCGGCCCGATGCCGGAGGTCGATCGCTCGGCGAGCTTGCGTGGCATCTGGCCGAAGGGGATGCGTACATGACCTGGGGCATCGAAAACGGCAAATTCGATATGAGCGGTCCGAAGCCCCCGAGCATCGAACGGCCCCGCACAGTCGAAGGTCTGGTCTCGGGTTTCGAGCGGGTTCACCAGGAAGCGCTCGCGCGCGTCCGCAAACTGAAGCCAGAAGATCTGGATCGTCAGATCCCGTTTTTCGGCGGACAGATGCTGACCGTTCGCGACATTCTGTGGGGCATGATCATCAATCACGGCACCCACCATCGCGGTCAGCTGAGCCTGATGTGCCGCCTGGCGGGCGGGTGCGCGCCGGGATTGTATGGTCCCAACCGTGAAGAAACGGCGGCCATGAGGGCGACGGCAAAGGTCTAGCTAGTTTCGGGCCTTGACCACCAGCTCCCCATGCATCTCTTTGCACTTCTCGTCGAGCGCGAGATTGCAATAGATGGGGAAGCGTCCGGGTTGATCCGCGCGAAACTCGAAGACGACGGTCTTGCCAGGCTCGACGCGCTTGGCGATGCGGTATTTATCGATGGTGAAGCTGTGCGGGATGTCGCTGCTGGTCAGCGTGACCCTGACAAGGTCGTCCTGCTGCACTTCGAGGAGGGCCGGGGTAAAGGCGTATTTGCGGGCTGATACCGAGAATCGTGCTTCGCGGCCTTCCTGTGCGAGAGCCGCGGTCAACCCGAATGTCGCCCCGAGTACGAGCGCCGTCCAGCGAAGTGTGGAGGCCGAACTCATGATGGTTCTCCTTGCTGGGGGCTGGGGGAGTCAGGGAAAGGGGCGAGGGATAAGGGGTAATTGAACGCGCGTTCTTTTACCCCTTACCCCTTGTCCCTTACCCCTGACGAGTACTGTAGCAAATCCCGGCGCGAAGTACTAATCGGGCGTCGTCCTACTCGCTCTTCCGACCCTGCGCGGGGGCGCTGCCGGCCGCGGCGCCTTCATCCTGAAGGAGCGCCTTGCGGCTGAGACGAATCTTGCCCGTCGGATCGATGTTGATCACCTTGACGAGCACCTGTTCGCCTTCCTTCAGCTCGTCGCGCACGTCTTTCACGCGGTGGTTCGCAATCTCCGAGACGTGGAGCAGGCCGTCGGTCCCGGGCATGATCTCGACAAAGGCGCCGAAATCGGTGATGCGCTGCACCTTGCCCATGTAGGTCTTGTTCAGCTCGGCTGTCTGCGTCAGCTCCTGGATGATGCCGATGGCCTTCTGGGCCGCGGCTTCATCGGCCGACGCCACGTTCACGCTGCCGTCGTCTTCGACGTCGATCTTCACGCCCGTGCGCTCGATGATGCTGCGGATCATCTTGCCGCCTGGCCCGATGACGTCGCGGATCTTGTCGACCGGGATCTTGATCGTGATGATGCGCGGCGCGTAGGTGGAGATGTTCCCGCGCGGCGCGTTCAACGTCTTCTGCATCTCGCTGAGGATGTGCATGCGCCCGCGCTTGGCCTGGTCGAGCGCCTCGCGCATGATCTTCGCGGTGATGCCCGTGACCTTGATGTCCATCTGCAGGGCAGTCACGCCCGCAGCCGTTCCGGTCACTTTGAAGTCCATGTCGCCGTAATGATCTTCGGCGCCCGCAATGTCCGAGAGCACCGCGTACTTGCCGGTCTTCTCGTCCATGATCAGACCCATCGCGACGCCCGCCACCGGCGACCGCAGCGGCACGCCGGCGTCCATCATCGAGAGGGTTCCTCCGCAGACCGACGCCATCGACGAGGAGCCGTTCGACTCGAGAATGTCGGACACGACGCGAATCGTGTACGGGAAGGTTTCTTCCGGCGGAAGCACCGGCAGCAGCGCGCGCTCGGCCAGCGCGCCGTGGCCTATTTCGCGGCGGCCCGGGCCACGCATGAACTGCACCTCTCCGACCGAGAACGGCGGGAAGTTGTAGTGGAGCATGAAGCGGCGATACGTCTCGCCTTCGACGGTCTCGATCTTCTGCTGATCGTCTGAGGTGCCGAGTGTGACAGTGACGAGCGCCTGCGTTTCGCCGCGCGTAAACACGGCCGATCCGTGGGTCCGCGGCAACACCCCGACTTCCGACCAGATCGGCCGAATCTGATCGAACTTGCGGCCGTCGAGCCGGACGCCGCGTTCGAGGATTTCGTCGCGAAGAACTTTTTCCTTCAGTTCTTTGAAAATCGCCTTCGCCTCGGTCTTCCGCTGAACTTCACCTTCGGGAATCGACGACACGAGATTGGCAAGCACCTGGTCCACGGTGCCGTAGTTGGCGAGCTTGTCCTGAATCCGCATGGCGTCGCCAAGCGGGATCATGACTTTTTCCTCTACCTCGCGGTAGAACGCGTGATTGACTTCCTTCTTCGGCGCGGGGCGCTTCGGCTTACCGGCCTCTTTCGCCAGCGCGTCAATCGTCTCGACGATCTTCTTGATCGCTTCGTGGCCGGCTTCGAGCGCCTGCACGATCTCTTCTTCGGGTACTTCCTTGGCGCCGGCCTCAACCATGACGAGACCGTCTTTGGTCCCGGCGATGACGAGATCCAGCGAGCTTCGCTTGCGCTGCTCGTAGGTCGGGTTGATCACGTTCTGTCCGTCAACCTTGCCGACGCGCACGCCGGCGATCGTCTTCTGAAACGGAATGCTCGACAGCGCGAGCGCGGCGGAGGCGCCGGTAAGCGCCAGCACATCCGTGTCGTAGTTGGCGTCTGCCGACAGCACGAGCGCGATAATCTGCGACTCGTTGCGCCAGCCCGAAGGAAACAACGGACGGATGGGCCGGTCGATCACGCGGCTCGTCAGCACTTCCTTTTCGGAGGGCTTGCCTTCGCGCTTGAAAAATCCGCCCGGGATGCGCCCCGATGCGTAGGTATATTCCTTGTAGTCGACCGTCAGCGGAAGAAAGTCGATGCCCTCGCGCGGGTTCGGCGACGCGCAGGCAGTGACGAGAACGACCGAGTCGCCCTGGCGGACGAGGACCGCACCGTCGGCCTGTTTCGCCAGCTTGCCGGTCTCGAAGGAAATCGGAGTGCCGTTGATATCAACTTCGCGTTTGTGCATGTATGCCTCGGAAAATCATTTGGCGATTGGGCGATAGGTGATTGGGTGATGGGATTGGGCAACAGCGCGATAGGCAGTCCCATCGCCCATTCACCTATCCCCCAATCGCCAGATTATTTGCGTATGCCCAGGCGACGAATCAGCTCGGCGTACCGCTCTGAATCCTTGCCCTTGAGGTAATCCAGCAAGCGGCGGCGCTGGCCGACGAGCTTCAGCAGGCCTCTGCGCGAGTGATGGTCTTTCGCGTGGGTCTTGAAGTGTTCGGTGAGATATCCGATGCGCTCGCTCAGGATGGCCACCTGAACTTCAGGCGACCCGGTGTCGGATTCGTGGGTGCGGTACGAGGAGATGAGCTCGGTCTTGCGTTCCTTGTTCAATGCCACGAAGGTACCTCCGCGAACGGCCCAGTGGAGCCATGCTCCCCAGCCCGCCGCAATGTGTTAATCCCAAAAGAGATATTTTATTCCAGTACGACGCCGGGATGCAAAAGACCCACGGGCCCCGCCGGACGTTCTTCGGCGATGGCGACCAGATGGCCGTCCGGGTGCAAAAGCCGCACTTTCCCGGTCCTCGGCACGGCGTGGGACCCGTCCAGATGGGCCGGAGAGATGAAACCGCCTTTGGCGGCGAGCGCGGCGCCTTTTTCGGTGAGCGTGAGCGCCGGCAGCCAGAGGAGCAGCTGGTTCAATCGGATGACTTTTGCCGCTGCCTGCTCGGGGTTCCGATCGAGCTCCTCCAACGACACCGCGGCGTCGATCGAGAAATCTCCGCTGCGCGTCCGCACCAACGCCGCCAAGTGGGCGCCTGTTCCGAGCTCCTGGCCGATGCCTTGCGCAAGCGAGCGCACATAGAAACCGGCCGAGCAGACCAGGCGCAACCGCAGACGCGCGCCGTCCCACTCTAGAATTTCCAGCGTATGCGCGACGACCGCCGATGGCTGAAGGAGGACCGGCTCGTTTCTGCGGGCAAGGTCGTAGGCGCGGTCGCCATCGATTTTCTTGGCTGAGAAGGACGGCGGCTGTTGCATCTGCCTGCCGCGGAATGTCGCGACCGCCGCCTCGACGTCGGCTCTCGTCAGCTCAACCACGTCGCGTGCCGAGGACTGCTCGACGACATCACCGGCGCGATCGTAGGTCGTCGTGTTGACGCCGAGCCGCACGTCGGCTTCGTACTCTTTTTCCGCACTCGACAGAAACTGCGCGAGGCGCGTCGCACGGCCGAGCACGAGCGGCAGCACGCCGGAGGCGAGCGGATCCAGCGTGCCCGTGTGCCCGACTTTCTTGGGTCGCGTGAATCGGCGCGCCACCGCCACGACGTCGTGCGAAGTCGGACCGGCGGGCTTGTCGATGATTAAGACACCGTCAGGGAACGACACAGCACCTCGAGCAATTTCCTTCGGACCTGCGAGTAGGAGCCCGTCATCGAGCAGCCGGCGGCATTTTTGTGGCCGCCGCCGCCGAACGCGTTGGCGACGCGATTGACGTCGACCGCGCCTTTCGATCGCATGCTGATGCGATAGGACCCGGGCGAAATCTCTTTGAAGAAAGCGACCGCCTCGATTTCTTTGACCGTGAGCGGCATGTTGATCAGACCATCGGAGTCTTCGTGCGTCGCCCCGCACTCGGCCAGCATCTTCAAGCTCATGTGCGCAAGTGCGACCCGGCCGTTCGCTTCGAGGTCGAGGTCGTGCAACACGGCGCCCATCAGGCGCAGCCGGCCGAGCGTGCTGCTGTCGTACACAGCGCGCGCGATGGCTTCCGGTTGCGCACCCGCTTCGGTGCAGCGCCTGGCGATCTCGAAGCTGTGTGGCGTGATGTGGCCGAAATGAAATCCGCCGGTGTCGGTCATGAGCGCGATGTAGACATGCGTCGCTATCTCGGCTGTCAGCTTCACGCCGAGCGCCTCGATCAGATCGAACACCATTTCGCCGCACGCTGCCGCGCCCTCGTCGAACCAGTTGATGGCGCCGTACAACGCATTGCCGGGATGGTGATCGATGTTGATGACGAAGTACTTCTCGAACCCTATCACGCCAGTGCGCGACAGGTCGCCGCACTCCATGACGATCGCCGCGTCGAAGTCGCCGTCGACGTGGGACGCGACCTCCATGTCCGTGATGCCAGGAAAAGTCTGAAGCTGCGGCGGCGCCGGATCTTTGTCGACCATGCGCACGGTCTTGCCGAGCGCGCGCAGCGCATACGCCATCGCGAGCTGCGATCCAATGGCGTCGCCGTCCGGCCGTGCGTGGGAAGTCGTAACGAAATGCTGCCGCTGCTGAATTGCGTCTCGAATCTCGGCGAGCTTACTGGCCTTTGTCGTCATCTTCCTTCGTGGTCGCGGCCGGTGGGGATTCGCTGAGCTCGTTGAGAAGCTGTGCGATCCGATCCTGGTGCGCGATCGATTCGTCGAACACGAACGCGAGTTCGGGCGCGCGTCGCAGCCGCAGCCGTTGGCCAAGCTGCCGCCTCATGAAGGACGAGGCTCGCTCGAGCGCCTTGCCGCTGTTTGTGCGCGCCGTCTTGTCGCCCATGGCCGTGTAATACACGCGGGCATGATGCAGGTCCGGACTGACCTGTACGCGGGTGATCGTGAGAAAGCCGAGGCCCAGATCGTGCAGATCGCGGGCGATCATGCTGCTGACCTCGGCCCGAATCTGGTCGGCGACTCTGTCGGGGCGTGATCCCTGG
>JANMJM010000174.1:0-32109 GCA_031371345.1 Vicinamibacteria bacterium | reverse complement strand
GTGCGGAACTAACCAAGTACGCCGCCAACGCCATGCTGGCCACACGCATCAGCTTTATGAACGAGCTGGCCAACTTGGCGGAAAAGCTCGGAGCGGATATTGAGCAGGTCCGTAAGGGTATAGGCTCCGACCCGCGCATTGGCTACGACTTTTTGTACGCTGGTGCCGGGTATGGCGGATCGTGTTTCCCCAAAGATGTGAAGGCACTGATCCACTCAGCATCCAGCGAAGCCGGCATTCAGCTCAAAGTGGAAGTCGCTCAGGCCAATCACGTTCAGGCCGATGGCTTTCATCGCCATCAGATCCTGGAACGGTGTGTCGAACCCGGCCACGCGCTGACGGCCGGTAAAGTCGAGATGGAAATGATTGACGAACGTCTTGTAGCCCGGAACCGCTTTGAAGACGTCGCCATGCGTGAACGCGAGCGCCGCTTGCCGCGTCGCTTCTCCGGACTCCGGACTCGCGTAGAAGTACATCGACATCTTCTGCCATGTGCCGGGGGGCGCGTTGTACAGCGCGTAGTTCTGCGCGTACTGCGGCACCGTGTCGGATTCGGCCTCGGGCATGGTGACGCCGATGCTGTACGTTCCGCTACCGTCATTGCGATAGAAGACGTATCCCAGGTTCACGTCGACTTCGCGCGTGAAGAAGAACGTGTGCGGCGGCGGGAACGTCGCGACCGAGCCCTTCGTCCCCTCGGCCACGAGCAGGCGATTGGCCGCGCGAACACCTGCAAGGCCGTTCGACTTGGGTCCACCGAACTGATGCTGTTGCGGGTGTCCGCCCGTGTCGCGCCAAGTCACCTTTGGCATTGTCGCCGTCGAAAATCCCTTCAGCCCCGCGTCGTACTTATATGCCACCCATGGCTCGTTCGTCCGCGCGACCGCATCCATCTGAATAAGGTTGGTCCCGCGATACACGGTGAACCGGAGGTTGCCGTCGAAAATGCCAAGCTTCATTCCAGGGAACGTCACCGCTAGGCTCCCGCCATCGCTCGTGACGTCGCAGGACGAAGCCGAGAACGCCGACACACCGCGCCGAATCTCTTCCTGCTTCCGCGGCAGACCAAGGCCACGGCCTCCAGTCGCGCCAGCAGGATTCGGGTCGGGGTTGTAGCCCGGTCTGCCGCGGCGCCCCGATTGAAGAGCGGCGACTTGCTCTGGAATCGTCCCTCCCTGTCCCAGGGTTGGTGCCGATGGAGCCGGCGGCCCTGCGGCCTCGCCCGCTTCAGCTGCGCCACGGCCACGTCCTCCACGGCCGGCACCCGGAACGATGTAGCCGGGAATGCTGAGCGGCGCGTCCCAGAACGCATACCAGCGGTACTTGTCGATCACGTCCTGAGTCATGTCGATGCCGAGACTGGACATGGCGTTCGACTGATCATTTGACATGCGCCGGACGCCCGTCGTCACTCGATACTCGGGCGTCAGGTTCTGGCCGAGCGCTGTCCACTCGCCGCCGCCGCGACGCACCGACAAGTCGCGCACTGTCGGCGTTCCGCCGTCGATGGCGAATCGCGCGCGCAACTGCGATGTGCCCTGCCCATTCCACGAGACGTTGAGCAAATCACCTTCGAGAGACGCCGTGAGCCCGCTGCTGGCTTTGTACTGCGTGAGGTTACACCTCAGCGTCCCGGCCTCCTGCTTCGCTGCGATGACGTGCGGGGAAGACACCGGGGAAATTGTGAACGCGGCTACGACCGCACCTGCAGCGCCAAGCCATAACGGCCACTTCATGCTTTTCATGTATTTGCCTCCTGGAGGAGATGGATTTTACTTCGACCGAGGGTGTTTCAACGAACGCTTCGCCCCCTGCGACAAACTGCGACATCCAGCCTGACTGTGCGCTATGCTGCCGACGTCATGTCTGAGAATCCAGCGGACGTCGATCTCGGTAAATTTTCCCCAGAGGATCCGCGCCAAGTCGCGCCACCCGCGCGGCGTTCTGCGGCACTTCTAGCCGTTATTGGTATCTTGATTCTTGCGCTCGGTGTCGGTTACTGGTCTGTGCAGCGCAAGCCATCGGAGCCGGATGTCGTAGCCGGGAAGAAACCTGCCGCCACTGCGCCGGCTACGCCGGCAGAGTCCGGTGACCAGATTCTTCTTCCCCCTTTGCAAGAAACGGATGCACTCGTCCGCCAGCTGGTCGGCCGCCTCTCATCCCATCCTGCGGTTGCGGCTTGGCTGACGACGGATGATTTGGTCATGAACTTCGTGGTCGTGACCACCAATATTGCTGAGGGAGACACCCCGGCTGCTGAGCTCAAGAAGGTCGGCCCTGTTGGGCCTTTCCGCACGAGAGAAACGAAAGACATTCTCTCTCTCGATCCCGCGAGCTATCGCCGCTACGATCGCTTCGCCGACGCAGTATCGGCGCTAGATGCCCGCGGCGTCGCGCGTCTTTATGCGACGCTCAAACCACGCGTCCGCGACGGCTATGCCAAACTCGGAAGCCACCGCGCCGAGTTCGATCCTGTGTTGGAGCGCGCAATCGTTGAGCTGCTCCGGGTGCCCGCGGTGGACGGCAATGTATTACTGCAACCGAAGGGCATCGGATACGCGTTCGCCGACGACCGCCTGGAGCGAATGTCGGCGGCCCAAAAGCAGTTTCTCCGCATGGGTCCGCAAAACGTTCGAGTGATCCAACGCAAGCTGCGCGAAATCGCGTTCCACCTCGGCATCCCCGAATCACGTTTGCCGCCCGCGTAACGCATCTGCTAGTGTGTGCGTCATCATGAACAGACATCTACCCGGTCGTCGCGAGTTTCTCATTGGCATGACCGCCTTTGGCTCCGTCAGCCTGCCGGCTGTGGCACGGGCGGCTCAATCGAGCACGCGGCGTGCCTACGATCCGGCAGCGAAATTCGACATCACGGTCAGTGAGGTTGAATTGCGACGCAATACGGCGGGCCGGATGCTGATGGCGCGCATCTACCAACCGAGCGGCGCGGGGCCGTTCCCCACCGTGCTGGATCTGCACGGCGGTGCGTGGAACGCAAAAGATCGTCGCGCAGAAGAGCCGATGGACCGCGCCATCGCCGCAAGCGGCGTGCTCGTCGTCGCGATTGATCTCACGCTGGCGCCGGAAGCGCCGTATCCCGCCTCCGTGCAGGATGCCAACTACGGCGTGCGATGGCTCAAAACAAAAGCCGCGTCGTGGAACGGCGACGCGTCGAGAATCGGCGTGTATGGCAGCTCGAGCGGAGGGCACATCGGCGAGCTTCTCGCGATGCGCCCGCGCGATATGCGTTATAACGCGATTCCGCTGCCGGGATCACCAAACGTGGACGCGGGCGTCGCCTATGTCGCGATGCGCTCGCCGATCAGCGACCCGTTCGCGCGGTTCCAGAATGCCGAAAAGCTCAAACGCGCCCCGATGATGCAGAACCACGTCACGTTTTTCAAGCCGTGGGAGACGATCCACGAAAGTAATCCGCAGGAGATTCTCGAGCGGCGCGAACCGATCACCAAAGTGCCGTTCCTGATCATGCAGGGAGGGCTCGACGACAACATGCTTCCGGCGGTCCAGGCAAAATTCGCGGCGACGTACAAGGCAGCCGGCGGCGACTGCCAGTTTCAGGTATTTGAAGGTTGCGAGCACGAATGGGTGGCGACACCCGGGCCACAAACGGACCGAGCTCGCGAGATGGTGAAGACGTTTATCGCGCGGCAGCTGAAGACATAGCCTTCTTCAGAATTTCCGCTGCCGCCGGATAGTCCTTCTTCGAGTTGGCAAAGAACACGCCGCCCGCGAGCATGAGCGGCGTCCACCCGCTCCTGGTCTTGGCGTCGAGTTTCGCGCCGCGATCGACGAGATATTGCACCAAGCGCGGCTGGTTCGAGACCACCGCCGCGTGCAGCGCCGTGCTGCCGCTCCAGCGTGGATCGCCAAGCACTTTACCCTGCAGCGCCTCCATGTTCAGCGGATAGTAAAGCAGCATGTAGTCCGGCTCGCCTTCCATCTTGTAATCGCCGAAATCGGCCGCAGCATTGATGTCGTTGCCAAGGTCGAGCGCAAGTTTCACAGCGTCCAGGCGTTCCGCTTCGGTGACGCCGGTGAACGGTCCCGGGGCCTCACCTTCCCAATAGTCCAAGCCTGCGGCCGCCATGAGCGGCGTGATACCGAGCACGTTCGGCATCTTCGCATCGGCCCCGTGATCGGCGAGCAGCCGCATATACGGCGCGTCGCCATTGTGCGCCGCAAGATAGAACGGCGTCGCTCCAATGTAGGTCAGATAGTGCCGGCCGAGCGTAATCAACGGTGGGTTGCGCATCGTCCCACCTTCTTTATCGAAGCGTCGCTCCTGCCACTCGATGCGGATGTTTGGATTGGCGCCGTGAGCGAGCAAGGCCTTCGCGAGTTCCAGCGTTGTGACGTTGCCCGTCGGCTGCGGAACGCCGTAAGACCGACGGCCGAGCCCGTTGCCGCCGTCCGAGCCGGGCTGCCGCAGCCACGCGAGCGTGTGCAGCGCCGACCCGCGAGGGTCGGGCGTATTGGGATTGGCGCCGCGATCGAGCAGCACGGTGGCCAGCTCGTAATACGCGTTGACCACCGCCATATTCAATGCGCTGGTGCCGTCGGGGGCGATGTCGTTGGCATTCGCGCCATGCGCGAGCAGCGACTGCACCGTTTCCGTATGGCCGTTTCGCACGGCGAACAGCAGCGGCGTGAATCCGCCTTTGGATTTCGCCTTCAGATCGGCGCCGACCTCGAGCAGCACCTCGGCAGCCGCCGTGTTGCCTTCCGAGGCGGCCCACATCAGCGCCGACTGCCCCCTCGTCGGCTCCTGCACATTCACGTGAGCCCCACGCGCGAGCAGCAGCTTGACGGCGTCTACTTTGCCATTCAGCGCAGCCGTCATCAGCGCCGTTTGTCCTTCTTCCGACGTGGCGTTGGGATCGGCACCGGCCTTCAGCAAGCGATCGATGAGCGACGCGTTACCGTTGGCGCACGCGAGTGAAAGCGGCGTGATGTTGTAGCGGCTCGCCGCCTTCACGTCTGCATGAACCGCCAGCAGGACATCGACGATGTCGAGATGCTCGCGACGCACCGCTTCGTGCAGCGCAGTCGACCCATCGGCCTCGGCCGCCGCAACGGGCGCACCCTGCTGCAGCGCAGCGCGGACGGCTTTGACGTCGCCGGTTTTCACCGCGTCGATCAGGCGCGCGTCAGTCCCCGCCGCGTGCGCGGACACGACCAGAAACAACGTGGCGGAGCTGAGCGCCGCAAGCTTCATGCGCATGGCGTCCCTACACATCCAGCGGACCGGTGCTGTCGCCGATGGCGTCGCAGTTCACGCCCGCTTTGTTGAGAATCGTGACGAGCAGATTCGACATCGGCGTGTCGAGCTTGTAGGCGATGTGCCGCCCGGTGTCGAACTGTCCGCCGAGCTTTCCAGCCATCAACGTGGGCAGATTGTTGTGACGGTGGAGGTTGCCATCACCCATGCCGCCGCCGTAGAGGATCAGGCTCTGATCCAGCAATGTCCCGTCGCCGTCCTGCGCCGACTGAAGCTTCTGCAGGAAGTAGGCGAGCAGCTCGATGTGGTACGCGTCGATCTTCGCCTTCTTCGCAATCAACGCCGGATCGTCCCGATGATGCGAGCACACATGCACGCCGTCGGGCACACCGATGTTGCCGTAGGTGCGGGCGCTCAGCTCCCGACACACGATCATCGTGAACACGCGCGTGATGTCGGCCTGGAATCCAAGCGCCTGCAAGTCGTACATCATCTTGATGTGTTCTTCGAAGGTCGCAGGGATGTCGGTTGGGCGCTCGGGCAAGTCGAGGTCATGGACGCCCCGCGCCTCGACGGCCTGAATGCGCTGCTCGATTTCTCGGACCGAGTCGAGATATTCAGTCAGCTTGCTGCGATCGCCCGGTCCCAGCGTATTGCTCAGGCTGCCGACTTCGAGCAGCAGGGAATCGAGAATGCTGCCGTTCCGTTTCATGCGAGCCAGGCGGTGCGCCGGACTGCCGCCATCGCCAAACAGCCGCTCGAACACCAGGCGCGGATGCACTTCAGCGGGGTTCGGGGTCGTCTCGTTGTGCCAGGAAATCGTGTTGTTGAAGAAGCAGTCACTCGTGTCGCACGCGCCCTGCGTCGGCAAGTCGAGGTTGAGCTCGATCGACGGCACTTGCGTCTTCCTGCCGATCTCGCGTGCGGCGATCTGATCGGCGGAGGTCGCCAGGCGCACTTCCACATCGGGGCGGCTGCGATCGTAGGCGTGCACCCCGGTCAGCCACACCGCCGAGGATCGCGGATGATCGCCCGTCCCGTCGCCGCGCGTGTCTGCGGCGACGTGCGAAAGCCCGCTCAAGACGTTGATGTGACTTTGGAGTGGCGCCAGCGCCTTCAGCGACGGCGACAGCTCGAAGTTGCGCCCGGTCGTCGACGGGATCCACTTGTCCTGAATCACGCCGTTGGCGATATAGATGAAGCCGAGGCGCGGCGTTGAGCTGAGCGGCTTTGCCGCCAGCGCCGGCGCCATGGCATCGAGCCACGGCAACGCCAGGGTGGCGCCGACCCCTCGCAAGAACGCGCGCCGCTCCAACGCCTTTTTCATCACAAAGCACATTTAGCCTCCTGCGTCTCGCGCATCTGGAACGGCGTGCTCTTGACGATGCCGATCACCAGGGATGCGAGCGTGTAATTGCTGCGCGCGCTCTCTTTGACGATTGCACGCACGGCGGGTCGATCGAAATACTGAACGTTGCGGCCGAGCCCGTACATCAGCAGTTTCTCGGTGAGCGTGGACACGAACTCGTCGGGATGGCTGAGCAACGCGGCTTTCAGGCCGGCCATGCCGTCGAATTTCGCGCCGTCAGGAAACACTCCTGAGGTATCGATGGCATGACCGGCATCGGTGTCGCGCCACTGGCCGACCGGATCGAAATTCTCCATCGCGAAGCCGATGGGATCCATACGCGCGTGGCAGCCGGCGCAGGCCGGATTCGCGCGGTGCTGCACCATCGCGTCGCGCATCGTGAGCGGCTTGCCCGTGTCGCTACCTTCCGTCTTCAACGCCGGGACGTTGGGCGGCGGCGGAGGCGGCGGCGCCGACAACAGATTTTCGAGCACCCATTTGCCGCGATTGACCGGCGACGTCCGGTTCGCGTAGGAGGTGATCGTCAACAAGCTGCCTTGTCCGAGCAGTCCGCCTCTCGGACTACCCGGCGGGAACGTGACGCGATGAAACTCAGGTCCGTGGACGTTCGGGATGCCGTAATGCTTCGCGAGGCGCTCGTTGACGAACGTGTAGTTGGCCGAGAGCAACTCGAGTACGCTCGCATTGCCGCGCAGGACGCTATCGAGAAACAGATCGGTCTCTTTGCGCAACGCCGCGCGAAGGGACTCGTCAAAATCCGGAAACAAAATCTCGTTCGGTCGCTTCGCGTCGATGTCGCGAAGGTAGAGCCATTGCTCGGCGAAGTTGGTGACGAGCGAGGAGGAGCGCGCGTCGGCCATCATCCGGCGCACCTGCTGCTCCAGCACCCCGGGCTGCCGCAGTTTTCCGTCGCTTGCCGCGGTTAGCAGCGCCTCGTCTGGAATGCTGCTCCATATAAAAAACGATAAGCGCGACGCCAGTTCCAGGTCAGTGATCGAGTGCGAGGTACCGGCCTCACCGTTCGCCGGGTCGTGTTCGATACGAAACAGGAACTGCGGGCTCACGAGCATGCGCTGTAAGGCGCGCTGAATGCCGAGATCGAAGTTGCCTTCTGCGCGCCCGGCGTTGTAGAACGGCATCAGGCTCTGCACGTCCGCATCGGTCACGGGCCGGCGGTACGCGCGGCGCTGAAGCACCGACAAAATGCGGCGCGCACACGGTGCCTCTTCGGTTGCGGACGCCGGCCGACACACGAAGATGCGCTCACGGGTTCGTGTCGCTCCCGGCCCTTTGGCGTTGTACGGCCCGCTGAGCGTGACCGTGGCAATCGCGAGCGACGGGCCGAGGCCGCGCATACGGGGCCGCAAGACTTCTTCATCGCGCACTTCGTTCCGTTCGATGAACGTCACGCCGACGACTCGCGCTCCAGCCTTTACCGCGATTCTCGCTTCAATCGGAGCACGGCCGCCGCGGCCATAAGTCCGATCGGCATCGTCATCAACTGGCGCGGCGCCCGGTGTCCCGGGCCCGGCCGCTCGTCCAGTTCGTCCGCCTCCGCCGCCTCGCCCACCAGCGGCAGCGATCGTCTCGAGTCGCGCCCGTTCGCCATCGATTGCGATCTCGAGCTTCTGTTCCTCGTTTGAATTGCCAGCGAACGTGACTTTGACCGCGTACTCTCCATCGAGCGGGAACACGGTCTTCACGGCCAACCCACCGCGCGTGCCGTAAGGCAAGCTGTCGCTGACGCGCGAGGTTTGCGGCTGCTCATCCGGCATGCGGTAGATATTGACCATGACCGGGGCGGTTGGATCGCTCAGCGCCAGCCGGCTGATTTTCTCGGCTGCGCCGAGGTAGCTTTCCATCGCGGTCGGCGAGACGAACAACAGGTCCGCGATGTTATCGAAGCCGCTCATCGCATTGTCTTGCGGGAGCAACATCGCGTAGTCCATTTCCTTCGGCAGCGAATCGAGCGCCAGCAGATCGCGAATCGCGTTCTGATATTCGGTCCGCGTCAACCGGTGCAATAACGGCAGTTTGCCGGGATTGGGTCGTGCCGCGGCGGCACGGTCGATTTCTGTTTCCAGATGGCTCTTCAAGGCCTCGTACGAGGCGCCATCTGGCCGCGGTACGCCCGGGGGCGGCATCGATCGCGCTTCGAGCTTACGAATGACTTTTTCCCAGCGCTCCGCGTTGGCCGGAATGTGATCGATCGCGTCCTGATCCAGCACGAGGTCTGCCGTACGAGTCCGCGCGCTGTGACACGTCGCGCAGTACTTCGCGACGGTTGCGCTTGCCTGTGGATTCGACGGCGAAACTGGTATGGGGCTTTGCGCGTGACCGGGTAAATTGAGCAGGGGTAACAGTGCGGCGACCGCCACGCACGCGAGCAGCCCGGGAAGACGGCTTCGTCCTTTTACAGTCTTCATGCGTGCTTGATGCCTAGGTCATTACTATCTCATATATACGCCCGCAGCCGGCAGATCGCGTATGGTAGGCACGCCCCGATGGACGCTGACTTTTCCGCATTTATTCGGGCGGTTATCGAGGGCGATATCGCCTCGACCGCGCGTATGTTGGCAGACAACCCGGAGCTTGCCACGCGGCGTTTCGCCGCAGGCGCCACTCGCGGCAATCCGAAAGACTTCTTCATTCAAGATATCGCCCACTATCTCTACAAGGGTGACACCGCCTTGCACATGGCCGCCGCTGCCTGCCAGCCTGCGACAGCCGAATTGCTCGTGGTTGCCGGGGCCGATGTTCGTGCGAAGAATCGGATGGGAGCCGAGCCGCTTCACTATGCCGCCGACAGCAGTAGGAACCCAGTGGCGCAGTTCGAGACCATTACCTATTTGATTTCGGCCGGCTCGGATCCCAACGCAACAAACGCGCAGGGGGTGGCGCCGCTACACCGAGCCGTCAGAAACCGATCGGCCGCGGCCGTGCGAGCGTTGCTGGCTGGCGGAGCCGATGTGCGGCAGAAGAACAAGAACGGATCGACGCCTCACGATCTGGCGACTCGCAACACCGGAAAAAGCGGAAGCGGCTCACCAGACGCGCGTGCGCAACAGAAGGAGATCATCGCCGTGCTGCTTTCCGCACTACAGCCAACCAGTCTTCGGTAGCATTGTCCGGAGGCTCGCCCAGCGACACACTCGAGCCCCCGTTGACGCTCGACACGGTGCCTTTATTGACCGGTCCGCCGTTGCGGGGATCGAACCAGCTGACCGTGAATGCTCCCGACGCGCCCGACAGATCGAGGTTTGTCGTATTACCGGTTGGCAAATAAATGAGATAGATCTCGTTCGCTTTCGCGAAGCCATACCGGCTGTTGTCGTGCTGAGTATTGCCAACGAGCTCGTCGGCATTGTTCATGTCCCAGAACGGAATTTTCTCTGAGTGGAAAAAATCAATGGCGATGCGGCCGTAATCCCAACTTTTGTCGCGACTTCGAAAGTTCTCAGCCACCAAATCGTTTTCCGGTAGCGCGTAGCCGAAGTAATACTCGACTCCAGCACCGCCCGCCATTAAATTTCCCCACAGCGTCTGTTTGCGAATGTCGTGAAGCGTGTGGTCAAGATCACGGCCCTGCGCGTCTTTACCCCCGAAGCCTGGATAGCCGGGGTCGGGTGGAACACCGAGGCTCGCCGGTCCTTGTTCATCGTTCGCGACAACCCAGGGTTTGTTGGACTCCGCCGATGCTTGGACCCATCTCACGGTCCGTTGGTGAACCGCATTCCACGCCATCTGGAGCGACGCGCCGGTAAACGGCGAACGATTGCCGAGCAGCGCGGGGTACACGCTTTCCTGCGCGTTGGGAAACGTATGGACGACGATGTGGTGGCCGCCGTATGGATCGACATCACGCAGGTTGATCGCCATCGCGAGCTGTTGCTCGCTCGACTGCGTGTTCTCCTCCCCCAAATTCCAATTCAGCGCAAGCTCGTATCCGAATCGTGCCACGATCTCCCGGATATAAAGCCTGCGCTCAGGGCCGAGGTCGCCGCCATCGAGTGATTCCGGGATCGGCGCCGTCGACGTTCCTCGAAGGTTGTCATCGATCTCGTTTTCCTGCAGCTTGAAATGAAGGTAGATGCCCTTCTGTTGCGCGTAATCGAACACGATCTGCCATTGATCGAGCTTCGACACATCGTAGTGGTATTTGTCGTCGCGACTGATGAAGGGCCACACGTTGTCGCCATCGCCACCGGCGTTGTACGGCAAGAACGACATGGAGTTCGCGCCCTTTGACGCCAGGTAATTCACCGCCCCAATCAACCCCTTGCCCTTGCCGTCTTTCCATGTGGGATCGCCAGGCTTCCAATCCGGGACGTGCGGCGTGTAGGTGTGGAGCGGTACTTGCGGCTTGCGTGCCATGGTGCCGTCGAAGTCGGCATACGCGAGCAGCGTCTCCGGCGCATCGGCGCCGAGTTTCAAGAAGTAGTCGCCACTTCCGGCAAACTGCAGATAATGCCTGCCCGCATAGTTCAACCGGCCCAGAGCGCGAAAATCTGGAGCGCGTTTGTCGGTAGCGGCAATTTGAATCGAGCCTGTGCGGCCGTTAAACGGAGCGACGGGCTGGCCGACCGTTGCATCGGCGACGGCGACGCCTTTACCCGACACAAATGCGACGCGATAGTTCCACCTTCCGGTTTTGTCCGGCGCAAGGTGCGCCCGCCACTTGTTTCCGGACGTCGCGGACGAATTTGCCGCGTTGCCGTCGGCCGCAAAATAGCCGGGGATTGTGTAGCGGGGCGAGCCCGACTCGTGCTGGAACGTGACCGTCATCCTGTAGTCCATGAACGGATTCGGCGCGCTGGACGACTCATCGGCCTGCGGACCAGAAAGCGTCAGTGTGACTTTATGCCACTGCCTGAGCTCGCCAGAGATGGTCACGTCGGCGTTCGCCGGACGTTGTTGTTGGGCTGCGCCGACAAGCACAGTGGCGCCGAGAAGCGCCGCCGTCGCGACTCTACCGAGCGCGTGTCGCATGGTAAGTCTTGCTGAAGCCGTTGCGGGTGTTGGTGACGGTGTATGTGCCGTCGGCGAGCACCGACAACTTGATGAGCCGATGGTCATCGGTCGGAGCCTGTAGATTGGCAATGAAGTCGGCCGGTGGATTCGTGTCTGCGGCGCCGAGCTCCGAGTAATGAACCTGCCAAATGTCGTTCAACCCCGGCGCGGCGCGCAGCATCGGCCACGTTGACGGATCGCCGCCCTTGCGCGCGCCGTTTCCCATAATCGCCACCGTCGGCCCAAGGGCGCCGACCAATTCGGGTGCCATCCCCTTGAACTGCCCGTGCACGTTCACGTGATACACGTCGACCTGGCCAATGAGATTGGCTGGACAGACCAGCTCGTGGTTGTAGTGCGCCTCCAAGTCCGCCAAATCCAGCATGCGGAAGGATCCGAATGTAATCAACAGGCCGATGGATTGGTTATCCTCGACGTCTCGCTCGATCGCCGCCGCTTGCTGATTCGCCGCGCACAATGGATTCTGGGCACCGCCCTCCTTCAACGACTTCGTGAGCAGCCGTCCACCGGCAGCCACGACTTCGACGCCGACGCCTTTCAGTGGAATCTTGTCGCCCGGTCTGACGACTGTGTGGTCCATCGTTTTACGCAGCGCCGCATACGTGCTGAAGCGGACTGGCAGTTCGGGCGAAGCAGATGGAAGCTGTATCTCGCCGTGGTCTACGAGATGGCGAATCGGCAACCGCGACGCGAGTGCTGGTACGTCGCCCATGTGATCGACGTCGAAATGCGAGAGCACGAGATAGTCAATCTGCTTCAGACCGGCTTTCTTCACCGCATCGACTATGACCTCGGTCGACGCATCTCGATTGGCAGAACTCGGCCACCCGACATCGATCAGCATCGACTCGCCCGACGGCGAGACGACCAACACCGACTTCCCGCCTTCCACGTCGATTGTGTAGATGTCGAGCGACTTCGCCGGCGGAGCGGCGCCGAGAAGCGCCGCGACCGGCGCAGCGAGCAACAGTGCGATAGACAGTCTATTCACGGAGTGAGTGTAACGCCATGATGCTGGATGGCAGGATCTAGAAATCTCCGCTACGGCCAACATTTCCGCGACTCGGCGGAGGTGCCAAATCCAGCAGCGTCCGGACCTTCTGCACTAAAGCGACAGACGCAAACGGCTTCTGAAGAAAATTGACCGACGTGTCCAGGAGACCCTTCTGAAGGATCTCGTTTTCCGTAAAGCCAGAAATGTAGAGGGTCTCCAAGCCAGGGCGTTCGGCCAGCAGCCGTTTCGCCAGCTCCAAGCCGCTCATTCCCGGCATCGCAACATCAGTGACGAGAAGATGGATCTGTCCATGCCAAGCGCGCGCAACAACGAGCGCTTCGGCTCCGCTCGCCGCCTCCAGCACGGAATATCCCCGTGTCCGCAGAATCCTGGACGTCAGTCTTCGGATCCCCTCTTCGTCATCTGCGACGAGCACGGTCATCGCCTCGCGAGGCCGTTCGAGAGGCGTGCCGGGAGGCTCGACGGTCGCGTCGGCGATCGGCAGGCGCGGAATGTACACCCGAAACGTGCTTCCTTTGTCGGGCTCTGTGAGCACGCGGAGATGGCCGCCCTGCTGAGCCACGATGCCGTAGCACGTCGATAGCCCGAGGCCTACCCTCGCAGATCCCCATTCCTTTGTCGTGAAGAACGGCTCGAAAATCTGTTGCGCGACCTCTTCGGTCATTCCGATTCCTGTGTCGCTGACGGTGATCATGACGTACTCGCCTGGCAGGACTTCGGCCCCTCGTGGGGCGCATTCGTCATCCGCCGTCACGTTGGCCGAACTAATCGTCAGGGTGCCCCCGTTTGGCATGGCCTCCTGAGCGTTCACAGCAAGATTCATCAAGACGAGATCCAATTGCGCCGGATCAGCCTTGACATTCCAGAGTCCTGAAGACAATTGCGTGATGAGCTCAATGTCCCCGCCAATAAGGCGGCGAAGAGCCGTTTCCATTTCCTGAATCAGATCGTTCACGTTGACAACAGCAGGTGCGACGATCTGCTTGCCCGCAAATGCCAAAAGTTGCCGTGTCAGCAAGGCGCCTCGTTGGGCGGCCTGGCGAATCGCCTGCTGATCGGCCTGCGCTGCCTCGCTGCCAGGCAGCTCCGATGCGATGTCGATGTGGCCGATGATGACGGTAAGAAGGTTGTTGAAATGGTGGGCGAAGCCTCCGGCGAGCTGGCCGATGCCGTCCATTCGGTGCGCATCCCTCAACGCTTCCTCCACCTGCCTGCGCTCGGTGACGTCGCGGTCCGAGCCGCGGAAGCCCACGACCTCGCCGCTCGCGTCGAGAATCGGCTCGCCGTGGCATTCGAGATAACGATAAGTGCTGTCCTTATGGCGGACCCGCACGACAAAGGCTTCCCATCGGTATTTTCCCACCAACGATCTCGAGAGGATATCGTCGGCCTTGTGGAGATCGTCTTCATGCACGAGCGAGCGCAGTGAGATTCCTATGAGTTCCTCAGGACCATAGCCCAGGATCTTCTCAATGGCTGGATTGGAGTACGTGATCCTCGCCTCTCGATCGATGGCCCATATCCATTCGCCGGTTGCTTCAACGATCGAGCGGAACTTCTCCTCGCTTTCGCGAAGCGCGCGTTCGGTCAGCTTGCGATCGGTGATGTCGTAGACGACGCCAATCATCCGTAAGGGTCGACCCTCATCATCGCGATACACCTGCCCAAGATTTGCGATCCAGCGGGTGTTCCCTGCAGGCGAAACGACGCGGAACTCGTTGCGGTAAGGCGTGCCATCCTGCAGCGCTCGGGCGATCGCCGTCTCCAGCATCAGCTGGTCTTCCGGATGTACGAGGTCGAAGAAGGCCTCCTTCGTTCCTGCGAAAGCACCGTTCGTCAGGCCGAACACATCGTGCTTTTTCGCGTCCCAGCTGACGCGATTCGACATGATGTCCCATTCCCACAACCCCATTTGGGCGGCATCGACCGCGAGCCGCAAGCGTTCCTCGCTTCCTCGCAGCAACTCTATCGCCGCGGCAAGTTCAGCTTCCACGTCTTTCAGCCGGGCGTTCTCCTGTTGCAGGGCCTGGAGATCGCGAAGTAATTGTTCAGTGCCTGGGGCCAACTCGCGCCTCTCCTCTCAAAACCTGCAGTCTATCGGTCGGGCAGCGCAGCCATCCCAACGGACGGCCGACCGGCAACGATCGTGGCGCGAATTGGCGGTGAGCTGCAGTTTGGGAAGCTCACGATGACCGATACAAATCTTGAGCCGGTCGACGACCAGCTCGTCGCGGGGTATTCGAAGACCGAAGACCACGCCGAATCAGGGATAACCCTGAAGCCTCGGCGTCCCGTGCTTCCACGGCTCCGCAGGCAGCGCGAATCCGCCGGCATTCGGCATTTTCACCTTCGGCAGACTCTGCGCGTCGAGGACGTCTTCCTCTTTGATGACCTCGTTCTTGTAGAGCAGGAACGCGGTCAGCGCGTAGACCTCATTGGGCGTGAGCGTTCCCTCTTTGCCGATCGGCATGCCGCGGTTGATGTAATCCCATATCACCGTCGCGAAAGGCGAGTGAATGGCCATCGCATTCGAGTCGTTCACACACGGCGCGAGGCAAGGAGGCGCATCATGCGCCATCGCCATTGCGTTGGCAGGTGGCGTCGTCGCGGAAGCGTCTTTGCTGCTGAACTTGCTGCTGATCAACGTAGGCGCTCGGCCGCCGGCGCCTGTTCGCCCGTGGCATCCGGCGCATCCTTTTTGTACGTAAATCTGCGCACCTTCCTTCGCGGTTCCGCGTCCCGCCGGAAGCTCCTTTCCGGTAGGGCTGATCGAGATATCCCACGCACGGATTTCTTCTGCCGTGGGAGTTCTCCCCACGCCGTACGTGGGCGACTGTGCCGATCCGATCTGGCACATTCCGACGACCATCACAGCGAGGAGAAGCCTACGCGAGTCCATTGAGCACGCTCCCATCACTCGCGACCTTCCATGGCTGAACGCTATTGTCTGCGCCGCGGACGCGCGATTTGTTCGCGGGCTCATTCCAGTACTTGGCAACCTCGGCTCTCGTCGGTTGAACGGTTCCGAGTTCGTCCGTGCAGCGCGACATGAGCACGGACTCTTTTCCGTCCCACTTCCAATGGAAGCCGAATCGTGTGTGCGCCATTGGATAGGCCGGCGACCGAAGCTCGGCGTCCTTCCACGACTGGCCACCGTCGGTCGATATCTCGACCCGCTTGATGGCGCCTGCACCGGACCACGCTAAGCCCGAGATTTCGTAGAATCCGTGGCCAGGCAGCTGCTGTCCGGCAGAAGGAAACGTGATGACCGATTTCGGTCCAATCTGATGCGTCAACGCGGCGACTTTCGGATCCGGATTGATGTGCCCGTAGTCGTCGTAGGTCATGTAGTAGCGGTCCACAACCTTGATCCGGCGCAAATATTTGATCTGATAAATCCCTTCAAACCCGGGCACCATCAGCCGCAGTGGATAACCCTGCTGGGGACGCAGCGCCTCGCCGTTCATGCCGTAACACACCACGCAGTCGTCCATCGCCTTCGCCAGCGGAATGCTCGACGAGCCCTTCACTTCCTCCGCCCCTTCCGCAACGATCCAGGACGCCGCGTTCTGTACGCCGGCCTCCTTCAGCAGCAACGACAGCGGCACGCCGGTCCATTCGGCGCAGCTCGTCAACCCGTGCGTTTCCTGAACGCTTTTATGCGTTGCGTTCGCACGGTTTCCGAGGCACTCAACGAAATGAATGCGCGAGACGTAAGGGAGGCGCTTCAATTCGTCCAGGGTGAACGTCAGGGGCCGGTCCACCATGCCGTGAATCATCAGACGATGCTCACGAGGATCGATATCGGGAACGAAGGCGCCGCGATGCGTCGCCGTATAGAAGAGCGAAGATGGCGTGATAATCCCGACCGAATCTTGAAGCGGAGCCAAGACGTGAAACGTCAGCCCGAAGGAATCGGGCGACGGTCTGCCGCCCACCGAGACGCGTTTCGCGTTCTCGAAACGGGAGCGCTCGCCATAGGCGATCAGCTCCTTGATGTCTTTCTTGGCGGGCGCATCTGACGTCTGGCCGGCTGGTGTCTGAGCGCTCGCGGGCTGTACTGCTCCCACGGTGAGACCGGTTGCCAACGCGGCGCTATTTTTCAGGAAACCGCGTCGATTACGCTTCGAGTCCATGGGTGCTCTCCTTAGAGGATCGGGATTTGGTAGGCACCTTTATACACCGGGGACTCCCTCCGCGTAATCGGATTTGTTTCGTGCGGAACGAGTAGACGTCATCGGAAGAACAAGAAGCCAACAAGCATGCCGGCAGGTGCGACCAGTCCGGCCGTCAGCGGAACCAGCAGGACCCGACATTTACCCTTGGATCGAGTCTCCTCGGAGCAAATCCTGAAACCGACGACACCTCCGAGTGCCGCACCAACGATGGCACCGGTCGCTACAGGGTGACGGGCTGTCCATTTAGAGGGAAACCGAGAGGGAGTAAGTGCACCGGATGTGACGCGCGGTAAGCGTAAACCGACGGGCGCCGGCGGTGGGGTCAGATCCTGAGCCAACGCAGGAGTCAGGCTGCCCAGAGCAAACACTGTCAACATTCCGAGAGCGATCCTCCGCACGCTGCGGAGTCTAACGCATCGTGCGGTTCTGACGCGTTCCAATACATGCCGGCACGCGCGGCAATTGCCAACCCCACTGGTGCGATTCGTGCATTTCCGCCCGTTGTGCTGACGCGCGTCCTTTCCCACTCCGAGGACACTCTGCTCCGCGACGAACGAGCGCTGCTGAGACGCCTTCGCACGTCGCTGGCGCGCGTTGACGCCAGCTCAGATCAACTCGACGCTCTCGATCACTCGATCGAGCAGCTCGACGAGCTGTTCCTGCTGGTCGTGGTCGGTGAGTTCAACGCAGGAAAAAGCGCCTTCATTAATGCCGTCATCGGCAAACAGGTAATGGAAGAGGGTGTCACGCCGACGACGGCGGTCATTACGGTCCTCGAGTACGGAGAAGTTGCCGAGCAGAGCATGCGCCAGACGGGCCTACGCGTGATGAAAGCTCCCGTCGAGATCCTCCGTCACATCCGGATTGTCGATACACCTGGCACCAACGCCATTATTCGCGAACACGAGACGATGACGTCCGAGTTCGTTCCGCGCGCGGATCTCGTGTTTTTTGTGACGTCCGCAGACCGCCCGTTTACGGAAACTGAACGCGAGTTCATGGATCGCATTCGAGCCTGGGGAAAGAAGATCGTCATTGTCGTGAACAAGAGCGACATTCTCGAAGGTCCCGGTCAGGTGAACGAAATCAGGAACTTTGTCTATGAGAACGCCCAGCGGCTTCTCGGGTTCAAGCCGGAAATCTTTTTCGTGAGCGCGAAACAGGCGCTGCGCGCCAAACAGGGAGAGCCTTCGCTCTGGGAATCCAGCGGCTTCGAGCCGCTGGAGCGCTATGTCGCAACAACCCTGAACGCGTCGGGGCGAACGCGGTTGAAACTGTTGAATCCGCTCGGCGTGGCGGGTGCAGTGGCCCAACGGCAACTGGCGTCCGTACGCGACCGGCGCGCTCTCCTGAAGGACGACTTCTCGACGCTCGAGCAGGTGGAGGGCGAGATGACGTTCTATCAGCACGATATGGAGCGCGATTTCGATCTACGCATCGCCGATGTGGAGAACGTGCTTCTCGAGCTCGAGCGCCGCGGTATTCGCTTCTTCGACGACACCATGCGAATTGGACGGGTGATCGATCTGCTGAACCGCAGCCGCGTTCAGGAAGCATTCGAGCGCCAGGTTGTGGGGGACGCGCCGCAGCAGATCGAGCGCAAAGTCGGCGAGCTGATCGACTGGCTGATTGAAGCGGATCTGCGCCACTGGCACAGCATCTCCGGCCACCTCTCCACGCGGCAACAGCAGTATGCGGGACAAATCGTGGACAATCCGGATACCGAGCGGTTTCATTTCGATCGCCGTCGCATGATCGATGCGGCCGGACGCGAAGCGCAGCAGGTCATCGAGGGTTACGATCGGCAGAAGGAGGCCAGCGAACTCGCCGATGCCGCGCGCAACGCCGTGGCGACAACCGCGGCGGTCGGTGCTGGCGCGCTGGGACTCGGCGCCATTGTGACGATCGTGGCGTCGACGGCAGCCGCCGACGTCACCGGCCTCATCATGGCGTCGGTCGTCGCAGCCGTTGGGTTCTTCGTGATTCCCGCGAAACGGAACAAAGGCAAACAGGAGATGCGGGTGAAGATTGCCGACGTTCGCCAGCGTCTCGCCGACGCGTTGCGGGGACAGTTCAAAAAAGAGATTGCGCGAAGCAGCGAGCGCATCCGAAACAGCGTCGCGCCCTACAGCCGATTTGTGAGAGCCGAAGGCGCCAAGCTCGAAACGATCGAGCGCGAGCTGGCGGCCGCGGCCGGCGACATCGTCTCGCTCAAGAGCCGCATCGACGCCGTCACGTCCGTTACGGCTTAATTCCCAGAACACGCTCGCGCAACAACAGCCGTCGCAACGTTCGGAGATCATTGAGAACGCAGCGGCTGGCGTTGACGTGATGCGTCAACTGACTCAATTTGTAGCTTACAAGTTGCATGGCCGCTACCCGGCGGGCCCGGATTTGCTCGTCAACGGGCGAACTGTCCTTCACGTCTTCGTGGAAGCTGAGCTGGGCTTCCTGTACTGCTTCGTTGAGAAGCCGCAGGTACTCCTGCGCGCTTTCGATGCTGCCGAAGGGATTCCGGTCCACGGGGTCCTCCGTCCAGGGAGCGCATGGGAAGGGAGCAAGGACGTGGCCAACGATGACCGTCGATTTGCTAAAGAATTGTGGAGGGGCGCCTGGGATCCGCCTACCGCTTGGGAATTCTCAGATCCGATTTGTAATCGAAGACCATCCCCGAAAGTGCAATGAGTGCCAGGACCGCCAAGTTCGGAAAAAGCAGCGGGGCCATCGGCGGCGCTCCGCTCAGAACGCGTTCGAGTAGAGTGGCGCCCGGCTGCCGGAGAATGGCAGCCGCGTGAACGCCGAACCCGATCAATCCGACAACGGCTTGCAGGCCTAGAACAATGGCCACCACCCTCCAATACCCGGATCCGACACGCACGACGAACGGGACGAGCAGGAACCCGATCGCCAACCCGCTGCTGACAACCGGCACCCATTCAATTGGATGAAAGAAACCGTTCTGCGCGTGGTCCGTGAGACTGAAAACGAAATTGCCGACAAAGCCACCGAGCGCTAGCAGCAGGATCCAATACGCCCATTCCGGCGACTGTGAATCCACCATCCGGTTCGCAATGAGCAACAGGCCAAGCCCGGTATAGGCGAGCGGCGCCGCGAAAGGTGCCGCGTAGGTAAGGCTCTCGATCGTCCTCTCGAAGAAAAACCGGCTATCGAGGTGCAGCATCACGCCGACGAGCCCAACGCCAATGCCAGCCCAGCCGAGCAGGTAACCCACGTCGCGCCACACGGCGGCGTACCTCCGTCGCAGCGGCACAATCGCGACGAGCGTCAACGTTGCGCCAATCGAGAAATACAGCGGCACATATTCACTGGTGCGTCGAAAGTGATTCGTCGAATGCGCGAGGGCAATGTCTCCTATCAGCCCTGCAAAGTTCAGCAGGACAAATACTTCGACCCACAACTGATGATCGGAGCGCCAATCAGCGCCGTTGGCCGGCATGCTGTCGTCGAAGCTCCTCCGCCTGGAACTTCAGTTCCACAGATCTCGCGAGCATCGGATAGTTGCCATGCCATTGGACGAAGTCGGCGCCGCCCATGAACGCGCCATGCTTCGATGTGCGGCCGTCGTAGTGCCACAGATCAAAGTACACGAAGTCCAGAGGATGCGTAAACGGCGGTCCGGTCAGAATGCCGTCCTTCCGAAGCGCCGCCATTACCTCCGATGCCGCTTGAACCTTGTCATTCGTAGACGCAACCACCCGCTCGGCGTCCGCATACACGCGCTCGATAAGAGGGGTCGTGTGACATTGGACGCACACCTGCTTCATCGCCGCCTGTGCACGTTCGCGATTGGGTCTCGCCTTCGTGATCGGATCGGCGAGGTAGTACGACAGACGTTCCGAAGGGTCATGGGTCACCTTCTGCCCGTTGATCCCGCTCATATGGCAGGTTGCGCAGGTGGGCACGAACATATCGCGCGTCGTCAGCTCCTTCGGCGCGGCGTTCAGGTTGAGCATATGTTGTTGCGCGTGAAACATAATCCCGTGCTTCGACTCTTCGTAGATTTCGAGCTGCGAATGGTCCGGACCGAGGTGGCACTGTCCGCAGGTGGTCGGCAGCCGCGCAATGGCGACCGACGAGGTGTGTCGCGTGTGGCACGCGGTGCACGTGCCGATGGTCCCGTCTTCGTTCGGCCTCCCGACGCTGTGGCATTGTCCGCAGCCGCTCGTGGTCGCGGAGGGGCCTTCGATCGTGGTTAGGGGATGCGCGGGACGCCGCGTACCACCGGGCTGGTATCGCTCGGAGAATTCGATCTGTTCAGGCCGGAGGCTTTTTTCTCCGAAGACTGCGGCCCACGATGGCGCCGCGTGGCGGCTCCGGAGAAATTCTTGGTAGATCGGCTCATGGCAGCTGCGGCAATTGCCGGCCGTCAGCTTGGTCGAAAGCGAAAACCCGTGATGCTCTTTCCGCTGCTGTCGGTCTGCCGGCTGATGACAGTCGAGGCAATTGACGCCCTTCCTCGCGTGAGCGCTGATTTCATACTCGTGCACGACCGAGTACTGCTGCTGCGTGTGGCATTCGGCGCACTTCCCAGCCGCGCGCACAAACTCGGCCGAACGCTGTCCGGTCTCGACGGCCGGTCGCGCCCGATTGATCAGAAAGGCGCTCAGGATGAGCGCGAAGGCGATGACGACGGCAATGAACACGGGCCGGAAGGACATGCCCGATACTTCAGAGTTTTGGCCGCTTGGAGAACGTCGGGCGCCTGGTCGGATTACGCCCGTTGGCCGATGCCCGCCGGAGCCGTATCCTCCTGGCTTCAGACTCTGTCTTAAACTCGGCTAAGAAGTTTGCGACTTTGGCTTGTAGGGAGTCTGGTAGCTTTACCACGCACCAAGCCTATCTCACGACCTCGTTCTTATCTGTGCTGTTTGAGATAGCCGTTGCGGCGGGCCGAGGGCCCTCAAGGAGACCTATAAAGGATGGTCCTCTACGCTGAGATGCGTAAAGCGACCTGAAGCCAGCTGTGCTCAGATCCGGGCGAAGCGGCCGTGATCGAGCGTCCATCCCGGAGACTGCCACCCGCAGCGGGCGCACTTGAGCGCGAGCTTTCCGGACGTCACTTTCATCTCCGATGTATGGCCCATGATTCGGCAGGGAACCTGCTTGAAAACACTCCACATCCGTTGACGCACGTATGCCGGTCTGACAGTGGAACAACGGATGATGACGCGAATCTTCATAGGATTGCCCACCTCTGCACGCGCTGGAGGCGCGTGCAGATTTGTACGAGCAATCTATGGACCAATTTCGATCTGGATGACGCCTCCGTCGATCGTGACGGGGAAGATTTTGATGTTGCAGACGCTCGTCTCCTGCATGAGCGCGCCGAAGTGCTTCATGTACTGCGCCCATCTGCCCGGAAGCGGCTCGTCGATGTATTCGGGAACCGGACGATTTAACGCCTCGCCGGTGGTGACGTCGAACTGAACGTGATGCATCGGGCAGGTCACGATCATGCCGTCGAGCGTACCCAACTCGAGCGGGCCATTCATGTGGCCACAGCGCCGGTCGATGGCGTAATATCGGCCATCGCAATTACACACGACGATCTCTCTTCCGCCGGCCCTCACAAATTTCATCCCGCCCGGAGCGATCTCAGCGGCCTTCGCCACTTCCACGAGCATCCTTGGCCTTTCGAAAATCTTCATACGATATTTGCGGGAGGCTATCGGGATCGGTCACATCCTTGTGAACGAACAGCCCGCACCAGCAGCGCTTCATATAATCGAAATGCTCCCGATGGTACGGGATGCACGGGCACACGATCTTCATGTTGTCTTCGTGGTTCTGCGTGAGTCCCTGGCACGGGCAGAACGGACTTCCGTGCGCCTCTTCGAGATGGCTCTCCTGCTCCAAGAGGTAATCGGCGAGATCATTGTCCGGCGTGAACTTGTAGCCGAGGGGGGCGACAACTTTCGCGAAGAAGTATCTCAGCGATCGTTTTCGCGCCGCGACGTTCATCGCGCGCTCGCCTTGCTCACCGCCAACAGCTCATCGTATTTCGCAGGGTTCCAGCCGACGACGAGGTCGTCGCCAATGAGGACCCAGGGAAACGACAGCGCGCCGCCCCTTTTCTTCATCTCTTGTTCGATCTTTTCCTGTTCCTGCACCGATTGGAGATCGTAGTCCACGTACTGGAACGGGATATTGTGGTCGGTAAAATACTGCTTGGTCTTCCGGCACCAGGGGCAGGTGCTGAGCGTGTACATCGAGACTTTTTTCATAGGCGTTCCTCCAGCTTGACGAATATCTTTCCATCCTGGGACTTGCACTCGTATGTGGGGACGGTGATTTCTCTCGCGGCGAGGAACTCGCCCGTCGTGATGTCGAACTTCCACTCGTGACACGGGCACTGAAGCGTGTGGCCGTCAAGCCGGCCGCCGGCGAGGGTGCACGCCATGTGCGCGCACCGGTTTCGCAAGGCGTAGACCTGCCCGTCTTTCTTAATAAGGATGATGGACACGCCTTTGGGAAAAACCGGATTGACGCTGTTTTCCTGGATCACTGACTCGTCCACTGTTGGGACCCACGCGCTTTCTCCCATTTCCACGATCCTAACTCTTGTACCGCTTCACTGCGCGAGATCTTTCCGCAGTTCTTCCGCCGTGCCAGTGGCGACTGTTGGCAAGAGTTGCATGTTGAGGTCACGTGTAAGATAACGTGCGCAGGAGGCCCCATGCGCAACCGCGTTTGCCTGACAGGGATTTTCGTCCTCTTCTTCGTCGCCTTCGCCGGTCCTGCAGGTGCGCAGGACAGCACCGTCATGACCGGCCTGGTTACCACCAAAGATGATGGTCTGTCGCTCCCGGCCGCGACGGTGTCGATCCCCGCGCTGAATGTGAGCGCCACCACCGACGCACAAGGGCGATATTCGCTCCCGCTTCCTCCCGGACGGACATCAGGGACGGTAGAACTGCGGGTCACATTCGCGGGACTCTCGCCGGTCATCCTGCAGGTACGTCTCCAGCCTGGCACCGTGACGCAGGATGTGGCGCTCGGCTTGACGTTCTCAGAGCAGATTACGGTTGGGTCGCGCGCGCCCGGGGCCGAAGCGCAGAAGGCGGTCCCCGTTGATGTGATCAGCGCCGCCCAACTGCAGAGTACCGGGGTGACGGAAACGATGCAGGCGATTCAAGCGCTCGCGCCGTCGTTCAACTTCCCGCGTCCAACCGTGTCGGACGGCACCGACGCCGTGCGCCCGGCAACGCTGCGCGGCCTCGGCCCCGACCAGGTGCTCGTGCTCGTCAACGGCAAACGGCGTCATCAAACGGCCCTCATTCACATCAACAGCACCATCGGGCGCGGGTCCACCGGTGTCGATCTGAATGCCATTCCGATCAGCGCCATCGAGCGAATTGAGATCCTGCGCGACGGCGCAGCCGCACAGTATGGCTCCGACGCGATCGCCGGAGTGATCAATATCGTGTTGAAATCCGGCGTGTCCCGGCCGAACGTGTCGCTACGACTCGGCGGCAACGTCGGATCGTTTACTGAGACCGAAGGTGCCGATCGGCGATTCAGAGACGGTGGTGCCGTGGATGCATCGGGCTCGTACGGGTTCAAGCTGGGAGGCGGTACGCTGAGCATCGCAGCAGAGCTCCGCGACAACAAAGGCACGAACCGCGCAGGCTTCGACACGCGCGACCAGTTACGCGCGGGCGACGCGAAGACCAATCAGGTTCAGCAGCCCAATACGCACTGGGGTGATGGCAAAGAGCGCGACGTGCTCACGTTCGCCAACATCGAGATGCCGCTGTTCGACGCGAAGACGTCTTCGTTCTACGCGTTCGGCGGCTACAGCCGCCGCACCAGTTCGGCAGGCGGCAACTTTCGCCGCGCCCTCGATGCGACCGACTGGCCGACCATCTACCCGCTCGGATTCTTGCCGTTGATCGAACCGGTCATCGTCGACGGATCGGTCGCGGCCGGCGTCCGCGGTGTGAAATCCAAGTGGTTCTGGGATTTCAGCGGCGAGTTCGGCCACAATCGCCTCGACTACTACATCACCAACAGCTTGAACGTGTCGCTCGGCCCGACGATTCCGCCCAACCACACAGACTTCTACTCGGGCGCGCTCGCCTTTGATCAGTTCGTCGCGAATGCGGACGTGAGCCGAGGGGTCGACATCGGCCTCGCGGGACCGCTCAACGTGGCTATGGGCCTGGAGGTTCGACGCGAGCGCTACGAGATTATTGCGGGTGAGCCGGACTCGTATCGTAACGCCGGTTTCCTGAACCAGTTCGGCGGGCTCGCCGCGCCTGGGGCGCAGGTGTTCCCAGGCTTCCGCCCGGGCAACGCGGTGAACACGTCGCGCAGTAACGTGGGTGCCTATATCGACACCGAAGGCGATTTCACCAAGATGCTGCGGCTCGGCTTCGCCGGCCGGTTCGAGCACTACACCGATTTCGGCAACACCGCCGATGGAAAAGTGTCGGCGCGCTTCCAGCCGGACAAACGATTTCTCGTGCGCGGCGCGGTGAGCACGGGCTTTCGCGCTCCCTCGCTCGGGCAGTCCTATTTCTCTGCGGTCAGCACGAATTTCATCCTGCTCGGCGGCGTCTTTCAGCCGGTGGAAGTCGGCACCTTCACCGTGTCGAGTCCCCAGGCGCGCGTGCTCGGCGCGACTGATCTCACGCCCGAGCAGTCGCGGCATTTCACGGGAGGCTTCGTCGTCAACCCGACACCAGCATTCGAGATCACGACCGATGTCTACCGGATCGATATCGCCGATCGCATCGTCCTCTCCGACAACTTCACCGGCGGACGCATCACGGACCTGCTGACACCACTCGGCGCCAGCGGCGCCCGGTTCTTCACCAACGCCATCGACACTCGGACGACGGGCGTCGATGTGACCGCCGCATACACGTTCGATATGGCGAGCTCTGGTAATTTCCGCCTTTCGAGTGCGTATAACCACAACAAGACGGCACTCGTTCGCGTGCTACCGACGCCGCCGGCGCTCGTCGGGTTCGAAAATACGTTGTTCAGCTCGATCCCGCCAAACGACATTGAGCGCCGCCGGTTCACGTGCGCTCAACCGCAAGACAGCTTCCGGCTCAACGGCGAATTCACGCGGCGTCACTTCGGCGCAAACGTCCATGAGAATCTGTACGGCAAATACTGCAGCCTCGAGGCTGTGGATCAGACCTACAGCGCCAGTTGGGTCACCGACTTCGAGACCTTCTACCGTGCGGGTGCATCCACCCTGACGTTCGGCATCCAGAACGCGTTCAATAAATTTCCGGACAAGATGATTCCGGCGGTCGCGTTCAACAACATCCGAACCTTCCCGCGGAATTCGCCGTACGGATTCAACGGCCGGTTCCTGTACGGCCGGATCTCGTATCGGTTCTAAATATGAGGCGAACGTTCCTCCCCATCGTGATCGGATTGATGACATTGCCCAGCAGCGCCTGGGCGCAGGATCCGCCCGGTCGCCAGATCTTCGAAGACCGTTGCGGCACTTGTCACGGAGCCGACGGCAACGGAGGAGAACACGCGCCCACCATCACCCGGGCGGTGCCTGATCTGCAGGATGCGGCGCTGACGACGCTGATTCGCGAAGGGCTGCCGGCTCGCGGGATGCCGGCCATCAGCGTCAGTGACGCGGAATTATCGCCATTGATCGCCTTCATCCGCACGCTCCGGCCGCGCGGCGGATTCCAGCCTTACCGTAAGACCTTCGCGATGACGAACGGCCGCTCGCTGGAAGGCCTGGTGGTCAGCGAAGGATCGGAAGACGCGCAAGTTCGTTCCGACGACAACCGCATCCATCTGCTGCGGACGACAGACTCCGGCAAGTTTCGCGAAGTGACGTCCGAGGTGAATTGGGCTTCCTATAACGGAGAGGTTGGCGGGAATCGCTATACCACGCTGAGACAGATCCACACGTCGAACGTGAAGCGGGTCGTGCCGAAATGGATCTTCAGGATTCCGAGCGCGGGCCGGCTGCAAGGTACTCCGGTGGTGGCCGACGGCGTGATGTACGTCACACAGGCGAACGAGTGCTACGCGATCGACGCCGGTAATGGGCGCCAAATCTGGCGCTACCAGCGTCCCAGGTCGACTGGCTTGGCCGGCGACGCCGCCAGTGGGATCAATCGCGGAGTGGGACTCGCGGGCGACAAACTGTTCATGGTCACCGACAACGCCCACCTGATCGCGCTGAATCGCGCAACGGGCCTGCTGGTGTGGGATATCGAGATGGCGGACTGGCGCCAGAATCACGGCGCGACGTCGGCGCCGCTGGCTGTTGGCACCATGGTGATTTCCGGCACGGGCGGTGGAGACAACGGCGCACAAGGATTTGTCGCCGCCTTCGATCAGCAAACCGGTAAAGAGGCATGGCGTTTCTCGACCTTGCCCAAGCCGGGAGAGCCGGCGTGGGAAACGTGGAAAGGCGGTATCGAGCATGGCGGCGGCAACACGTGGTTCACCGGCACGTACGATCAGGAGACCGACACGCTCTTCTGGCCGACAGGCAACCCGGGTCCGGACTACAACGGCGATGACCGCGGCGGCGACAATCTCTATTCCGACTGCATCCTCGCGCTCCATCCAGCCACTGGCAAGCTGAAGTGGTACTACCAGTTCACTCCGCACGACCTCTGGGACTGGGACGCCACCGAAACGCCGATGGTGATCAATGCCAACTGGGAAGGCCAGCCACGCAAGCTGCTGGTGCAGGCCAATCGCAATGGGTTCTTCTACGTCTTCGATCGCACGAATGGAAAGCTTCTGCTGGCGAAACAGTTCATCAAAAATCTGACGTGGGCCACAGGTATCGGTGCCGATGGAAAACCGATCAAGACTGCCAATCAAGTGCCGACCGCGGACGGCACGCGTGTCTGTCCTTCGCAGGATGGCGCGACCAATTGGTTCTCGCCTTCCTACAACCCTTTGACCGGGCTGTACTACTTCCAGGTGTTCGAGAAGTGCTCGATGTATACCAAACGGCCGGTCGACTGGGTGCAGGGCAAAGCCTACGGCGGCGGAACGCAGCGCGTTGACGCTGATCCAAAACCGCAGCGCTTGTTGTACGCGGTCGATCTGCACACTGGCAACCGGAAATGGGAACTGCCCCAAGCCGGCACGGGCTCCTCATGGGGCGGCACACTCGCCACTTCGACCGGTTTGGTCTTTTTCGGGGAAGACAGTGGAGCGTTTGCCGCCGCCGATGCCGTGAGCGGCAAGCCGCTGTGGTCCTTCCCAGCCAACGCGAGCTGGCATGCCTCGCCGATGGCGTATCAGTTCGACGGTAAGGAATACATTGCGATCGCCGCCGGCGCCGACATCATCGCGTTCGGACTGATCGAGTAGTCGCGGCTGTTCCAACACGACTGTCGCCTTCTATTAGTTCATCGACATTTTTGTCGGTGCACTCGGCCTCTCCCCCAGCACTTTCCCAGGAAACTCGGTTGCCTCGAGGGCCTTCCGTGGCGTTTATCTTGCACTGCGCGCTCAGGGAAAGCGTGACAAGCCTTGATGAGGAGGAAATTTTTCATCGGCGCGGCGATTCTCGCGATTGGTCTGCTCGGCCCCTACGCTCCTTTATCTGATGTACTCGGCGGCATCGCGCTGGCCGCAGTCATCCACTGGAAGTTGCCGCTATCGGTCTGGGCGTCGAAGCTGTCGCGCGGCGGATGAGCGCGACACCACAAGGGCGTCGGTTTGATAGTTCATCGAGAACATTTTTGTTCAGAATGAAAATGTCTGCACAGAGGCGCCACAGCGCACTGCGTCATTTCCCGAACGAAATTCACGCGCGGCATGAACGTATGACCGTGGCGTTCATCTTGCACAGAACGTCTCGGTCGCCTTGGTTTCGGTCTGTGGTCCACTTTCGATAATTTGCGAGTTTCAGGAGGCACACATGGGTTCCAACTCCCTACAGGGGTGGGCGGTCCTCGTCATGCTCATTGCGTTCGCGGCGTTAAGCCTGTCGATGTTCTACGGCGGCAGCATTCTCTGGCTCGTGATCTTCGTTGTCGCACTCGGCTTCTCGATCGCGCTGTTTCTCAAAGCGAAACCACTCGAAAGCTAGGAGGCCGTCACATGGCAGCAATAGGTCTTGTCATCACGTTTCTCGGATTTGTGCTGAGTGTGTCGAGCCTCGGGCTCACCGACAGCAACTCGACGCGACTCGTCATCGTGCTGGTCGGCATGGCGATCAGTCTAGGCGGCATCCTTGGGGTCCTCAATCCCGCCTATCAGAAAAACGTTCTCTGGAAAAAGTGAACAGCCTTCCCCCAACTCTTTTGAGTGAGGTCACTTGAATGACGAAGCGCAAGATATTCCTCGGTCTCGTAATGCTCTCGTGTGTGTCCATCTTCGGCATGGCGCAAGGGCAGACTCCCGCGCCCGCAGCGCCCATTCCCGCGTCGCCTCCGGCGGCTGCCGCCGCACCGACGCCGCCAGACCCGGCGACGGCGACCATGACTCAGGGTGAGCTGAAGACGACAGCGACCGATCGCGCCAAGGGCGATCCGGACGGGGCGCTGACGGGGACCGGCAGCGACATCGCCGTCGGCAATGCCGACAAAGGCCTGACGCTCGGCGACGTCGTGAATCAGATCGGCCAGAACAAAATTGCCGTCAACTTCGTGTGGACGCTGGTATGCGGTTTCCTTGTGATGTTCATGCAGGCGGGGTTCGCGATCGTCGAGACCGGTCTCACGCGCGCAAAGAACGCCAACCACACCATGATGATGAACTTCATGGTGTATGGAGTCGGGATGCTCGCCTATTGGCTCATCGGATTTGCCATCCAGATGGGCGGCGTGGGCGCCGTCGCGAATCTCGGCGGCACGCCTGTCCTTAACGGCGAACAGATGATCAGTCTCTTCGGCAAGGACGTGGGGATCTTCGGCAAAAGCGGCTTCATGCTGATGCACAACGGCAGCTACGACGTCGCCGTGATGGTGATCTTTCTCTTCCAGATGGTCTTCATGGACACGGCGCTGACCATCGTCACCGGCACAGCCGCAGAACGTTGGAAGTACGTGGCGTTCATCGTTTCGTCGTTTCTCATGGGCGCCTTCACCTATCCGCTGTTCGCCAACTGGGCCTGGGGCGGGGGATGGCTGGCGACGCTCGGTACGAATTTCGGCTTGGGTCACGGTTACGCCGATTTCGCCGGTTCGGGCGTCGTGCACGCCGTGGGCGGTGTCACCGCATTGGCGATGGGCATCCTGATCGGACCGCGCATCGGAAAATACGCGCGCGACGGAAAGCCGAATGCCATTCCAGGACACGACCTGATGATCGTAATGACCGGCTGTTTTATCCTCGCGTTCGGATGGTTCGGGTTTAACCCGGGGTCAACTCTCGGCGCGTCGGGAAACGGCAATCTTCGAATTGGATCGATCGCGGTGAATACCATGGTCGCCGGCATGGCCGGCAGTTTTGCCGCGATGCTGTATATGTGGATCCGATACGGCAAGCCAGACGCGTCGATGACTGGAAACGGGTTGCTGGCGGGACTCGTGGCGATTACGGCTCCGAGCGGCTTTGTGAACCCGATATCATCGGTCATCATCGGCCTGATCGCCGGCGCGCTCGTGTGCGTGGCGGTCGAATTCATCGATCGTGTCGTGCGCGTCGACGATCCAGTGGGGGCGATCTCCGTACACGGCGTCAACGGGCTGTGGGGCGTGATTGCCGTCGGCCTCTTCGCGGACGGCAAGAGCAACTACGGCGGGTCTTGGAACGGCGTCACCGGCTCAGTGACCGGCCTTTTTTATGGAGACTCTGGGCAGCTTGTCGCGCAGCTCATCGGCTGTGCGACGCTCATCGGGTTTGTCTTTTCGCTGAGCTTTGTGTTCTCGGTGCTCGTGGACTGGATCGTTGGCCAGCGCGTGTCGGCGAAGAGCGAGCTCGAGGGGTTGGACATTCCTGAAATGGGCGCACTGTGCTATCCCGATTTCGTGCTGAAGGCCGAAGACTAGGAGTTGCCAATGTCGGAAGGATTAGTCACGGTTCGCAACGACGATCCGATGCCGATGGTTCCCTGGCGAGACCCTCACACGGTCTCGCCAGAGGATCTCTCGGCGTACATTCAGAAGCTGGAGCGGGCGTGTGTCGAGGCTCCTCGATCGGCGGATCTACGCACGTGCCTCGGTATGGCGTACGCCGTCAACTACGAGGTCTACAAATCGATGGACGCGCTGGAGACGGCCACCGAGCTCGAGCCGGAGAACTTCTGGGCGCAGGTGAAGCTGGGCGAACTCCACTACCGGCTGCGCACGCTGGTTGTGGCCGAACGGGAAACGCTGCGCGCGGTGAACATCGCTCGTAACGGCTGGCAATTGGCGATTGCGCGCAAGCAGCTGAATACGATTCGACAGCTCCGGCATCAGGCGACGCGGGATGTCACGTGGGACAAGCCGCTGATGGCGCCGACCCTGGTTGTGTCAGGCATGATCGCGCTCGCCTTCGTGGTTATGATGTGGCGGTGAAATGGAAATACTTCGTGGGCGCCGTCATTCTGGCTGTTGGTCTGCTCGCGCCGTACGCGCCATTACCTGCTCTCGTGGCCGGCGTTGGCCTGGCGGCGCTGCTTAACTGGAAACTGCCGCATCGAGGTGGCGGCCATTCGAAGATGCCTGAGGACCGTTAGCCCGCATGTCGTCCGCGCCGGCAGTCGTCATGTTGTCGGGACGAACGTTCGTCGTAGGCTGCGTCCTGGTCGCGAGCATCGTGCTGGCGATCGGGCGCGTGACGCCACTGCCCGTCTCGCTGCTTGCCGCTGAAGTCTTCGCCACCATTCTCGGGTTGTTCGTGTTCGGCTCGTTCAAGTACCAAATCCACAAAAACGCCCTCACCTACGGGATGTTAATCCTCATTGTCGCGACCTTTTGCGGCTTGTCTTCGTCGGCATGGCACGCGCAGATCGCGGAAGACGGATGGTGGGGTTGGGCACGGCAGCATCTGCTGTCGTTTCACGCGCTCGACGACCTGATTCACGCCGACACGATGCTGTTCATTCTGGGGCTGACCTTCTTCGTGTCAGTCATCGCGCAGACGCGGATGCTCGAAGGCATCACTTTTTTTCTTCTGCGGCGAAACAACGGCGCAATTCTGCCGACCGTGATTTCTGTCACCGTGGTCGTCGCGTTCGCCTCGGGCATTCTCGATGGCGTCTCGATGATCGGCCTCACGATTCGGACGCTCGTGATCATCCTGATGCTCGCCGCGGCGCCGCGCACCGCCAATCTCTATGCCGTCAACATTTGCACGAAGGACAACACGGGCT
>JANMJM010000078.1:0-1741 GCA_031371345.1 Vicinamibacteria bacterium | reverse complement strand
AATCTCGCGTTCGAGCTAGATTCGGAGACAGCAATGGTTCCGCCCTTTAATGGTGGCTGCTAGGGGAGGCGGCTGAATTGGAGGGCGTATGTATCGACGGCCTTGCTCGCCTTGAAGATGGCTGTAGTCGGGTGACGTTGGCGCACCATGTCGATGATCGACGCTTTGTCTGTTTCGGCGATCCGACAACCGAGATAGACGGCGGCGACAATGGCTGGTTACACAGATTTTTATTGGGGAACAACAGCCCGCCATGAAGTCAGACGATCCGCGTCGCGCAGATGCGCTGACATTGGCGTTCATCTGGTGTTGATGATGGGCCAAGATCGAGCTGCCACGGCGATCATCGGTCTCTTGAACCGATGACCGGGATGAGCTGGGGTCTGTTTACGACGGTCAGCAGAACATGTATTCCCACACCACCTGTCAGATAAGATGATGATGTGCGACAGGTCACCTCCGGCGGCATCGTGCTGTTCGACGGCACGTGTGCCTTCTGCGAAGGGTCGGTCCGGTTCATCGCCGGGCATGACGCGTCTGGCTATTTCCGGTTCGGAGCGTCGCAGTCGCCGCAGGCGGCTGCGCTACTCCAACAGTACGGCATCAGCCGCAAGGCAGCCCGCAGCATCGTGTTGATTGAAGACAACCAAGTCTACCTGCGCTCCACAGCCTCGCTGCGTATCGCTCGCCGGCTCCCGTTCCCCTGGCGGATCGCGGGCTTCCTGCTCTGGGTGCCGCGACCTCTGCGCGATACCGCGTACGCTGTGGTGGCGGCCATCCGCTACCGGATCGCGGGTCCCAGCAACGCGTGCGAGATCCCGCCGCCAGAGATTCGTGCACGGATGATCTAGGATGGCGGCTCATCGATACGAGCGTGTCTCCACGAACGCCCTCACTATCTGACGGCCCAGCCCCAAACCTGAGTGGACTTTGATCGTCGGCCTAATACTCCAGTGGCCACTCACGCTCGCGATACAAGTTCATCGTGCGATCATCGGCCATGCAGGTCAGTGAGCGTCTGAGCATCGGCCTGTATATCCAGTGGCCACTGCTGCGCGTCGGGATCTAGCGATCCGCTGCATCGAGTGGAATCAAAACTCGTTATTTGCTGCGTGACTTACTCGATGATCTTCTCGAGAGGTACGCCACCAACTGCTCACCGGCCGTGAGCAGTTCTCGCTCATTCACGATGTTGTACCGGTCAAATACCGCACGAGTCTTGTGGCCGGTAAGCGTCATCGCGACGCGCTCTGGCACACCGGCGCGAATCAGATTCCTGGCCGCCGTTCGACGACAATCATGCAAAAGCCGCTTCGGCAACTCGGCGGCCTCGAAAGCATTGGGCCAAGCCCGGCGCCACGCGCGCACGGTGACGTGATCTCGGCAAAATACAAGCTCGCTCCCTTTGCGACGTTTGGGGGCCCGCCGATCCAACACCTCTCCTAGCACCTGGGAGATCGGAAGCACGCGTCCGAGCTGCGTTTTCGATCGATGCGGGCTGAGTCGAATCACTCCTCCGCCGCGGTCAACCTCATCCCATGTGAGATCTAGGATTTCGTGCTTGCGCCAGCCAGAGTAATAGGCAAAATCCAATACGTCTTGGTAGGGCGCGGGCAGATGCTTGCGAACGACCAGATACTCCTGATGCTCGAAGAATCCCTGCCGCGGCGGATTCTCGCGAAGGCGACCCGGAAACGTGGGCACGGAGGTGAGCCAACCGAGCTCGACGCCAATTCGACAC
>JANMJM010000006.1:0-2971 GCA_031371345.1 Vicinamibacteria bacterium | reverse complement strand
CCAAGATACGCAACTTTGGGGTTGCCATAAGCAACTTCAAGGTTGCGCGTGGTCTGAATCGGGCCGAAACGCCGAAATCGGCAACCCCAGCGTTACCTATTCAAATCCAGCACATGTGGGTCGGCGATCAGGCGGGCCGCGCGTTCTTCGTGAACGTCCTTCTCAACCACGCCGTCGCGCAAATGCAGCGTGCGGTGCGCATACGCCGCGACATCGGCTTCGTGCGTGACGAGCACAATCGTGTTGCCGCCTTCGTGAAGACGGGCGAAGAGCGCCATAATTTCGGCGCCCGTCTTCGAGTCGAGGTTGCCGGTGGGCTCGTCGGCGAGCAGAATCGACGGGTTGTTCACCAGCGCGCGAGCGATCGCCACGCGCTGGCGCTGGCCGCCGGAGAGCTCGTTGGGCCGATGCGTCATGCGGCTCGTCAACTCCACCTTATCCAACGCCGCCTTCGCGCGGGCCGTGCGATCGGCGGCCGGCACACCGGCGTAGACGAGCGGCAGCTCCACATTATGGAGCGCGGTCGCGCGCGGAAGCAGATTGAACGTCTGAAACACGAAGCCGATTTCTTCATTGCGGATGCGCGCCAGCTCGTTGTCGTTCATCCGCGCGACTTCTTTGTCGTTCAAGAGATAGCTGCCCTTGCTGGGCGTGTCGAGGCAGCCGATCAAATTCATCAGCGTCGACTTGCCGGACCCCGACGGCCCCATGATCGCGACGTACTCACCACTCTGGATGGAGATCGTGACGCCGCGCAGGGCGTGAATTTCCTCGCCGCCCATCACATACGTCTTCCAGAGGTCGTGCGTTTCGATGAGAGCCATATCCGCTATTAATACGGAGCCGCCACGTCGGAGGTTCCAATCGCCGGACGATCGAGGGGGACCCGTCTCCGAAGGCCAGACGCGGTGGTCAAGATAACCCCATCCCGTTCGATCGCGCGCACGAAAAGCGGGCCGATACGATCGCCCGGTTTCACGACACGCCCGTTCACGACGGCGACCTGTCGGGAAGCCGAAAACAGAATGCCGCTCACCACCGGATCGGGCACGATCGGTTCGGGCATCACGACGCGCCTTTTGGGTATCACTTTCGCCAGACGCTCAGGTATGGCCACACGCTCCAGTTCCGGCGTGGCAGCCGGCGCCGGCGGTGGTGCCACTCCCGGTTTGAACATGAAGAGCACAATCTTGGCGCTCACTAGACCGGGAGTCGCAGATGCTGCGCGGTCAAGCTCGAACGATCGCACATCGAACGCCGCCGGCAAACGTCGCAGATGCGAAAAAAATTGTTCGACCTGCGCGTACTCGGCATCGAACGCCACGGTCATCGATGCGCCCGAATCGTCGACCGCTCCCTCCACCACCGACAAATTCTTCACGCCGCCAACCTCAGGGCTGTTGGCCAGACTGCGGATCGTGTCAGCAGGTCCCGCGTTGGCGATCGCCGCCGCTTCTGCGCGCGTCGCTCGCGCCGCGCCGCGCTCCGGTTGCACCACAAGCACCTGAAGAAACCCGAAAATGACGAAGGGCGCCGCTAACGCCAGCAGGGGCGTCGCGTTCACGAGCTTCTCGGCGAAGGGCGATCGCCTCATTTCGTCACCACGTATTCGGCAGTCAACTCCAGGCTGTTGCCAACCGTGCGCCGGGTGGCTGGACGAACAGACACGCCTAACATCGGCGATTTCGCGAGGCCGGCGATGAAACTGTCGGCGTCCGCACGCGCGATGCCGGCATCTTCGCTCTCCGACCGTGCGTCAATCGACACGCGCCACGTGTCGCCGTCGGAAATCGCCTTCACCGCCGTCACCGCCACGCCGTGCGGGGTCGCGTGCGATACGGCCTCCAGCAGTTGCGCCATACGAGGGCCTTGCCGATCCGGCGGCGGCGTGCTTTGGGAAACACTCATCTGACGGTCGGCGCTCTGTTGATCAACGTCGGCACGCGCATAAAAGAACGCGGCGAGTGCGACGGCGGCAACCGCTCCGCCGACGTACACGCGCCTCCCGGTCCGATTCGCACGCGCTGCCGTCACTTCCAGAGGTAGCAGATTGACTGGCGTCGACTCGACGGCGATCGCCGACGCCAAGCGGAACGCGGCTACCTGTTCTGAAAAACGATCGGCTGGCTCTGGCAGCGCGGAGGCGTCGATCCCTTCCAGCGTGTCGAGTGTTTCGACCTCGATGTTCAGGCGCTCGATCAGCGGCGCGGTGAGCGATCGAATCTCGGGCATGTCGCCGCACAGGAGCAGCAGGGAGACGTCCTGTTCCCAATACTGTTTCAGATAAAGAAACGACCGGCGCAACTCGACCGAGAGGCGACTCGCCAGCGCTTCGCGATTCATCGCGGTCGCACGCCCGAGCGGCGTATCGCCATAGCCCCAACTGATATCGCGCGCGTAGAGGAGAAACCCGTTGGCGAAGATCGCCAGCGACGACATGTTGGCGCTGAGCGCGACGAACGCCTGCACGGCGCCGCGCATCGCGGGTCGGCGCAGCCGCGCTTGTGACCACAAGGCTCCGCACGGCGTCGTGATGCCTTCGACGACGAACCCGGCTTCCACGATAGGACGGAGCCGGGTGTGAATCTCGTCGAGAGAGGCAGCGAAAAACGACACTTCGACTTTAGGCGGGCGTCCCGGCTCGGCGCGCTTTTGACCGATGAATGTGCCGACCGCCACGTCGCCAGGATCGACGCCGAGCAACTCCGCACCGCGGTGCCTGGCCGCATCCTCGAGTTCGGCGTGCGAGGCGGTTGGAAGCAGCACGTATTGATGGATGCTCGCGATCTCCCAGAGATTCACCCACACTTTTTTGGGAAAGGTGTTTCCTTGGGCCAGCAGCCGCAGATCGGCTGTCAGATTCTGCGCGTCCGTGTGCGGGATATCTGCGTAGTGGTGCACACGCAACGACTTCCCCTCACCGTCCTTGCGGAAGTGCCAAGAGGTTTCCGCATCGACCACGATGCAGCGC
>JANMJM010000001.1:0-4282 GCA_031371345.1 Vicinamibacteria bacterium | reverse complement strand
GGTGAGCCGGCATTTCACGACTGCGGCGTGCAGCGTCGGCGGCACGAGCGGGTCCGACCATCGCCCAGTTGTCGCCGATCTCGTGCTCAGACCCTAGGCTCGGGAAGGGTTAGCGCCGGGGCACTACGATCGAGAGCGTCATCCGATATGTCACGGGCCGATCGTCGAGAGCCGCCGGCCGAAAGCGCCATGTCCTGGCCACGTCCATCAACAAACGATCGTAGGCGGGGTTGATGGCTTTCACCATGGCTTGCTGAACCACTGCGCCACTCGGGCCGACCGTGAGTTCGAGGAGCCCCTCGAAGGTCGCGAAGTTTAGCGCTGCGGGTCTCTCCCACGTAGGGATTGGCCGGTAGATGGCGACCGGTGCCGTCACGGTCGTGTCTGCCGCGTTGTAAATGCGTTCTGGCGCCGCCACGGCGGCGGCTATGGGCGTGGGTGCGGCACGAGGCTCCGGCGCCGGCACCAACGCCGATTCCGCAAGTTTCACGAATCCGCTCGCGAGCATCTTCAGGTCGCCCATCATCGCGAGGCTGCCCGCTGGTGCGGCATCGGCCATCGCCATCACATCTCTGAATTGCCGCATCGCCTCGGCGAAATCGCCCTTCTCGTAACTCGCGCGCGCGCGCGCGTAGGTCTGTTTCGATGCCTCGGGCAGCGTGCGCTTCCTCACGTCTTCGAACATGGCCACGAGCTTCGGCGAATTGTCCGAGCTATCCAATGTGAACAGGGGACGCGTCATGGCCAGATGTTCCAGCGACCGCTCGGCGTCCTGCGTCCGGTCGAGCGCGAGCAGGCAGAGCGCGCGATATTTCTCAACCTCAGTGACGTCGCCCAGGCTGTCGCTTTCACTTAACGCCGACAGCGCTTCGTTATACGACGCAGAGTCGTACAGTCCCTTGGCTCGGGTCAAGAAGTCCTGCGAGGCGGCAGGCGCAGCGAACGCGCACAGGCAAGCCATTGCGATTCCGAGACGGGCGATGATGTTCATGGTCGCTGGGGCTGATTGAAGTTGACGCTGATGCGGTTGATGCCGTTCAACGTCACGATGACGGCCTGACGCCGCTCGCCGAGTTGCGGGTGCGTGAACACCACCTCGTGCGAGCCGACCGGCAGCGAGATATTTCCGAGCGGAGTCGGACCGAGCGGCTTTCCATCGACGGCAACCTCCGCCCAGGGTGCCGCGTTAATGTTCAGCGTGCCGTTGGGAATCTCCAACTTCAGCCGCGTCACCGACCCCGCCGACACCTGCACCGTGCTCGACGCTGCGTACCCGACTGTTTTGTTCACTGCATCGATGCGGTGGCGGCCGACGCTGAGCATGATGCGATCGGTCTCGGTTGATCCCAGGAGGGCGCCGTCTTCAAACAGCTGAAGATCGACCGGAGCGCTGACGCTGAGCCACCCGCCGACCGCGCCCGCCGGCACGGAGTCTGGCGATGTGACGGGCGTCTCTTTATTGGTGACTGCCAGCGCGCTGCTGCTCACTTCGCTGAAATAGATGTGCTCGGTGCTGCTGCCGGCCCGAACGACGAGCGGCATGCTGCGGCTGACATCGCCGAGTGTGACCGACATCACATAGTTGCCGGGTTTGAGCGCGAGCGTCGAAGGTGTCGTGCCGCGATCGGCTCCGTCGATGGCAAGCGCGGCGCCAGACGGGCTCGATTCAAACACGACCGTTCCAGTGTCGGGCACTCCGGCGACCGAGCGTTGTTGCGTTCTGGAGGCCGAAGAAAGGAGGACGAATTCGACGCCGGCAATGATCGCGAGCGCCGCAACGACCGCGTGAAGTACGGTGAGTCGCGGAAGTGCGATCCACGATTTTTTGTCGTGCTTGATGGTTTCTGTCGCAAACCCCTTTAACAAGTCTGGGGGATGCGGCTCAGCGTCCGCGTGCGACACAAGTTTCAGGGCTGCTTCGCTCATGGGGAAAGGAGTGCCATCTTCACTGTCAGACATCCCTATGTCAAGGACGTACGTGGAATCTGAACATTTTCGCTTTACGAAAGGCTTGGTCCCTCACTTGTTCCCTAAATTGATGACAATTTTGTCCTCCCGGCCGGTCAGGCGTGTGAAAACCACAACAATTTGGCATGCCGAGTCCGGCATCTGCTTTGCGGTTTCATTTCCGTAGCCATGAGAGAACCACACGAGCTCCAATGCCCCCGGTGTAAGAAGACCACCGTGCAGATAATCGTCACCAGCTTTCCGCGCTCTTACCGCTGTGCGTCGTGCGGCCACATCTGGGACGAACCGTATCCTCGTCCCGTTCGCGATCGGCGACGCGCACCGGAGCAGAGCTCGTGATTTTCGGTTACCGTATCGCTGGTGATCGATTCGCATTGCCATCTCGCCGATGATGCGTTCGCTGAAGATGCCGACGCCGTCATTCGACGCGCCATCGATGCGGGGCTCACGCGTGCGCTCTGCATCCTGGCCGCAGAGAGCGCGACCGAGGCCGAGCGTGCGACGCGGTTGTCGGCCCTATGGCCTGCGGTTCGATTCAGCGTGGGACTGCATCCGCATCAGGCAGGATCATTTGCGGACCGCGGCGCCGAGGTTGGCGCGATGATACGGTCCGCGATCGCCGGCAATCCAGCGGTGCGCGCCATCGGAGAAATCGGCCTCGACTATCACTACGACTTCGCGCCGAAGGCCGTTCAGCACGACGTTTTTAAAGTTCAGATTCGGCTCGCGCGCGAACTCGATCTGCCCATCATCATTCATACGCGCGAAGCCGAAGACGACACGTTGTCGATTCTCCGTGAGGAAGGCGGCACGAACATTCGGGGCGTGCTGCACTGCTTCACCGGCACGCGACGGCTGGCAGAGCAGGGGCTCGCGCTCGGCTTGCATATTTCGTTTGCAGGAATTGTGACGTTTCCAAAAGCATCCGAACTGCGCGAGATCGTTCCGCTCGTGCCCGATGATCGCCTCCTGTGCGAGACCGACAGCCCATACCTTGCGCCGACGCCGCATCGAGGCAAACGGAACGAGCCGGCATGGGTGGTACGCGTGGCAGAGGAACTGGCACGGGTGCGAGGCGTCCCTGTCGAGCGTTTGCAGGCGCAGGTCTCGACCAACTTTTCAGCGCTGTTTCGCCCGTAAATCTTTGCACCGCAAACCCCTATTCGTTGACACTCTGCAACGGAATATGGTGTGATCATCCCGCTTTGAAGAACGTGAACGCTGTCGATCAGGACGCCACACTATCGACGCTCGTCCAGATGTTCGAGCCCATTCGAGCCGACCTCGAGAAGGTCGAGACGGAGTTCTATCGTCACGTCGAGTCGCAGGTCGGGCTCATCCCGAAAATCGGACGCTACATCCAGAACGGCGGTGGAAAGCGCATTCGCCCCGCCGTCCTGTTAATGGCTGCGCGGCTGACCGGCTACACCGGCGACCTGGCGGTGCTGTATGCCACCGTGGTCGAGTTCATCCACACCGCCACGCTCGTGCACGACGACATCATCGACGACTCGAAGTGGCGCCGCGGACAGCCCTCCGTCCATTCCCGGTGGGGAAGCGACGTCACGGTGCTGCTCGGCGATTTCCTTTACATCAAGTCGATGGGGCTGGCCCTGACGCCCGATCGCCTCGACATCGTCCGCCAGCTGTGTGATGTCACGCTTCGGATGATTGAGGGCGAGCTCTACCAGCTCTCGAAAAAAGGCGATGTTGCGATTACCGAGGACGAACACCTGGATATCGTCCGCCGTAAAACCGCGTATTTGTTCGGCGGGTGCGCGCGTATTGGCGGCATGATCGGCAATGCCACGCCGGATCAGGAACTGGCGCTGGAGCAGTACGGTGTGAGCCTCGGCATGGCGTTTCAGCTGATCGACGACCTGCTCGACTTCTCGGGCGATCAGACGGCGCTCGGAAAGCCCGTCGGCGGCGACCTGCGCGAAGGGAAAGTGACGCTGCCGGTGATCCGTCTGCTCCAGCGTGCGGACGGCGCCACGACGAAACTGATCACGAACGTCGTGCACAACCACTCGGTGACGCCCGACATCTGGCGAGAGATCTGCCGGCTGTTGCACGAGACGCGCGCGGTCGAGTACGCGATGGGCAAAGCGCACGAGCAGGCCGCGCTCGCCAAGGAGCAGCTCTACGCCTTTCCGCCGTCGCACGAGCGCGATGCGCTGATGGCGCTGCCGGATTACATACTGGCGCGAGATCGATAGTTGTTGGTTGTTACTTGTTGGTTGTTAGTCCCGCCGTGGATCCCGCCACTAGAATTCTCGAGCTTCGTCAACTTATTCGGCGTCACGAAGATCTG
>JANMJM010000331.1:0-10161 GCA_031371345.1 Vicinamibacteria bacterium | reverse complement strand
CCGCTCGAACGCGATACCGCACTCGAGACCGGCTTTCACTTCGCTGACGTCGTCCTTGAACCGGCGGAGCGACCCTATCTTTCCCTCGAATACCATGGCGCCGTCGCGCAGCAAGCGCGCAGTCGTGTTACCGCTGCGCGTAATGCGACCGTCCATCACCAGGCACCCCGCAATCGTTCCGGCCTTCGGCACCTTGAACAGGTTGCGTACCGACGCCGACCCGAGCCGCACTTCCTTCAGCGTCGGTTCGAGCATGCCCGTCATCGCCTTCTTCATTTCGTCGGTCACGTTGTAGATGACCGTGTGATGGCGGATGTCGACCTCTTCGCGCTCGGCGATGGCCGCCGCGTTGCGATCGGGACGCACGTTGAAACCGATGATGATGGCGTTGGACGCCGACGCCAGCAGCACATCCGATTCGTTGATCGCACCAACACCGGAATGAATAATCTTGATGCGCACCTTTTCATCGGTGAGCTTGGAGAGCGTATCGGCGAGCACTTCCGCCGATCCCTGCACGTCGGACTTGATGATGATCGGCAGATCCTTCATGTTGCCGTCGGCGATCTGCTGTTGCAGCGACTCGAGCGTAAGCCGGCTGCCCTTGGCACCGAGGGCCTTCTCCTTCGCCATGCCCTGGCGATAGGTCGCGATCTGCCGTGCCTTGGCCGCGTCGGTCATGGCTTGGAACGCATCGCCAGGCTGCGGTAGACCCGTCAACCCGAGCACTTCGACGGGGGTCGAGGGAGGCGCCGACTTAATCGGACGTCCGCGGTCGTCGATCAGCGCGCGCACGCGTCCGACGATCGGCCCCGCAATGAATGTGTCGCCGACGCGCAGTGTGCCATCCTGCACGAGGATCGTCGCCACCGGGCCGCGCCCGCGATCGAGCTTCGATTCGAGCACCGTGCCCGACGCGTTGCGCTTCGGATTGGCCTTGTACTCGCCGATGTCGCTCACGAGCAGGATCATTTCGAGCAGCGTGTCGAGGCCGGTCTTCTTCTTCGCCGAAACGGGCACCATGACAGTCTGGCCGCCCCAGTCTTCCGGCACGAGATTCAGATCAGCAAGCTCGCGCTTCACACGCTCGGGATCGGTGCCCGCTTTGTCGATCTTGTTGATCGCCACGATGATCGGCACGTTGGCCGCTTTCGCATGATCGATCGCCTCACGCGTTTGCGGCATGACGCCGTCGTCGGCCGCGACGACGAGCACGACCACGTCGGTCACCTTCGCGCCGCGCGCGCGCATCAGCGTGAACGCTTCATGGCCGGGCGTGTCGAGGAACACGATGTCGCGGCCGCCGGCTGTCGTCACATGGTACGCGCCGATGTGTTGCGTGATGCCACCGGCTTCACGCTCGGCCACGCGCGCCGTGCGAATGGCGTCGAGCAGCGTCGTCTTTCCGTGATCGACGTGGCCCATGACGGTGACCACCGGTGCGCGGGTGACCACGTCTTCCGGCTTGATATCTTCCGCTTCCACTTCGAGCATGTCCTGCTCGAACGTGCGCAGCTGTACTTCGGCACCGAACTCGCGCGCGATCATCTGCGCCGTGTCCGTGTCGACCGTGCTGTTGATCGTCATGACCATCCGCTTGTCGAACAGTTTTTTCAAAACGTCCTTCACCCGTTGTTCGAGTTTGTCGGAGAGATCTTTCACCGTCATGCCTTCGACGAATGTCACCGTCCGTGTAACAGGCGGTGGCGCAGCCGGCGCGGACATCGACGGGCGGACGTCGCGGCGCTGCTCGTCCGGACGGCGCGTTGCCGGACGCATTGGCGGCGGCGTAAAGCGCGGAGCACCCGGCCGCTGCTGGCCGACCCCACCGGACGGGCGCATCCCTTGCGGCTGCTGAGGTCGCACGGGCGGCGTCGGCAGCGGGCGCGGACCGCCAGGCGTCTGGGGCCGCATCGTCGACGGGTAAGACGGACGTGGAGGAGCGGGGCGCGTCGAGATTCCGCCCGGTCCACCCGGTTTTGCAAGATTGCCCGTTGCCGGCGGACGCGGTTTCTCGGGCTCTTTCGGCCGCAGACGGGACGGCGCTGGCCGGGTCGGCATCGCAGGCACAGCGGACGTGCCAGGCGCTGACGGTTCTTCGATGCGAAGTCTGATGCTCGGCGGCACCATGCGGCCAGGCGCGGGCGCCGGCTTGGGCGGTGGCGCAACCGCGCGTTGAGGCGGAGCGGCCGCAACCGGCGACTGTTCAGGCACCGGCACGACGGGCGGCGGCGGTTCCGCAATTTGGGCCGCAGGCGACGGCACCTCGACGGGCTCCTCGACGACCTCTGGTGGTAGCGCCACCAGCTCGACTTCTTCCGCGACTGGCACGGGCGCGGCCGGCCTCACGGTTTTCACGAGGCGTGGAGGCGCCAGCGTCGGCGCTGCCGGCTTGGGCGGTTCCTGCTTCTTCAATGTCGGGGCAGGCTTCTTTGCGCCTCCTTTGACCGGAGGCCCTTCGGCGAACATGTCGCCGCCTGGCAGCGCAATGCCGCGCTCTTTTGCCAGCCGCTCGACAAATTGTCGCGCGACGACTTCTTCAAGCGTGCTTGATGCGCTCTTCAGCTCGATGCCGTGCGCGCGCTTCAGCAACGCGAGCACTTCCTGGCTGCTCGTGTTGAGAAGTTCCGCGACTTTATAAATACGAACTGTTGCCAAGCACTACTCCTTGATGGCTTCCTCGGATTCGGCGGGCGTTTCGCCACGCGCGGCTGCGAGAATGCGCTCGGCGGTTTTCGCGCCGATGCCTTGCACTTCCGATAATGTTTCGACGCTGGCCGCCGCAACTTTTTCCGCCGAGTCGAACCCGGCCTCGATGAGCTTCTTGACGGTCTTGTCGCCGACGCCGGGAATCGCGAACGCTGCCGCAGCCTCGACGACCGCCTCGGCGGTGCCGACGGTAAGGCCGAGCAGTTCTTTCGCGGCCGCAAGCGGGTCGAGCGTCTCGCCGCCGCCAGGCGATCCTTCGATGCCTTCGAACTGCGCCTCGACTTCGCGGCGCTTCTCTTCTTCGCTCTTGATATCGATGCGCCAGCCGGTGAGCTTGGCGGCCAGCCGCACGTTCTGCCCCTTCTTGCCGATGGCGAGCGACAGCTGCTTGTCTTCGACCACGACTTCGACGACGCGCTCTTTATCGTCGACGATCGAGACACGCTGCACTTTTGCCGGGCTCAGTGCGTTCGTGACGAGTTGCACCGGATCGTCCGACCACTCGACGATGTCAATTTTCTCGCCGCGGAGCTCGCGGATGATGGCCTGTACGCGCGTACCTTTCATGCCGACGCACGCGCCGACCGGATCGACGTCGCGCTCGCGGGAAAATACCGCGACCTTCGCGCGATCGCCCGCCTCACGCACGGCGCCGCGAATCTGCACCGTACCGTCGTAAATTTCCGGCACTTCCTGCTCGAACAGCTTGATGAGCAGCGCCGGATCGGTGCGCGAGAGGACAATCTGCGGCCCCTTCGCGCTGCGGTTCACGCCCTTGATGACGGCGCGCAGGCGCTCGCCCGGCGCGTAGCTTTCGGCTCGCGACTGTTCTTTGCGGGGCAGGCTGGCCTCGATGCGCCCGAGCTCGACCACCATGTCGCCGTTCTCGAAGCGCTTCACCGTCGCAGTGACGACTTCGCCCATGCGGCCGCTGTACTCGGAGAAGATGTTTTCGCGTTCGGCTTCCCGGACCTTCTGAAAGATCACCTGCTTGGCGGTCTGCGCCGCAATACGGCCGAGCACGTCGGTGGGCTTCGGAAACTCGATTTCCATGTCCACTTCGGCTTCCTCACCGTAGAGCTGCTGCGCTTCTTCGAGCGAGATCTCGGTGGCGGGATTCGTGACCTCGCGGACAATCTGTTTCACGGCGAACAGATCGACCTGTCCGGTTTCGATGTTGAACCGCGTCTTCAGGTTCTCGGTGGTCTTGTAATACTTGCGCGACGCCGTGAGGACGGCATCTTCGATCGCGCCGATGACGACAGCGGCTTCGATGCCCTTTTCCTTGGCAAGCGCCTCAATCGTCTGCATCAATGGATTTGACATAAATTTTAAAATTCCACTTCCAGGCGCGCGCGTGTAATAAGAGTCAGCGGAATCAACTGGCGCTTGCCTGGGGTCGTCTCGATGACGACCGCATCTTCATCGAGCCCTTTCAACCGTCCTTCAAAGTGCTTCTGTCCGTCGACCGCTTCCGATACAACGATCTTCGCCAGGCGGCCGGCGAACCGCCGGTAATCAGCAGCGCTGCGCAGCGGACGGTCCAAGCCCGGCGACGAAACCTCGAGCGTGTAGCTCTGAGGGATCGTCTCCTCGACGTCGAGAATCGCGCTCAGATCCCGGCTGACGTCCGCGCAATCCTGCACCGTGACCGACGCGTCAGACGGCGCCAGCTGCCCGTCGGTGCTCGGCAGGTCGAGAAAAATCCGGAGCACCCAGCCGGGAGATTCGCGCCGGAACTGCACGTCGAAGATCTCCAGATTGTAGGAGCGGACGACCCGCTCGGCGACGACGCGAATCTGATCGATGAGCTGCGTAAAACCCACCCTCAAAAACAAAAAGTGGGCACCGGCCCACTTCAGGTCTTGCAGGCTCTTACGAACCTAAAAGTCTATCATACGGGATTTTGGCCCACAACGGCCTCGCCTTCGCGAAAATCGCTTCGACGAGCCCACCCCAGCGCGTCCCTATACCACACGCGCGGAGATGGCTCTGGCGACTAGGTCGTACTCGCGAGACCCCACAATCTCCGCCTCAAGCAGCGTTCCGGGTCGCAGCGATTCCGCATCGGTTTCCGTGAAGTACACAACCGGGTCGATGTCAGGGGCCTGCCCGGCCAGACGGCCCCGCCACACCAGCTCGTGCTCGGGCGAGGGTCCGTCTACCATCACCTGCACCTGCGCGCCGAGCCGCTTTTTCTGCGCACGCGCGACGATGCGCTTCTGTTCGGCCATCAGCTTGTTCCGACGTTTGGTTTTAATGGCAGCCGGCACGTCGTCTGTGAGGTCGTAGGCCGTCGTGCCTTCTTCGTGGGAGTAGGTGAACACACCGACGTGATCGAAGCCGACCGTGCGCACGAAATTCAGCAGCTCTTCGAACTCGGCTTCAGTCTCGCCGGGAAAGCCAACGATGAAAGTGGTGCGCAGCGACACGCCGGGAACGCGCGCCCGGATTTTGGCGAGGAGGCGCTCATAGCCCTGACCGGTGCCAGGCCGTTTCATCCGCCGCAGCACATCGTCAGACGCGTGTTGCAACGGAAGATCGATGTAGTTGCAGACCTTGTCGCATTCCGCCATCGCGTCGAGGATCTCGTCGGTGATGGTCGTGGGGTAGAGGTAGAGGAGTCGGATCCAGTCGATCCCTTCGACGTTATTCAGCTCGCGGAGCAGGCGGGGAAGGGCCGCGCCCTCGCCCGCATCGCGGCCGTAAAACGTCGTGTCCTGTGAAATCAAAATAATCTCGCGGATGCCCCGCGCGGCGAGCGCCCGGGCCTCTTGCACAATCTGATCGACCGGCCGGCTGCGATAGTGACCGCGAAGCGTCGGGATGATGCAGAACGAGCACTTGTAGTCGCAGCCTTCGGCGACTTTCACGTAGGCAAAGTGCCGCGGCGTGGCGAAGACGCGTGGCGACTGCGCGTCGTATAAGTAAGTTGGCAGGCGTTGGGCGCCGCTCACAAGTCTCAGCGGAATCATGGCGCGGCGCGTACCTTCGATGGCGCCGACGATGTCTGGAACGTCGCCCGTGCCGAGCACTGCGTCGATCTCAGGGATCTGCTGCTTCAGCTCGTCGCGATAGCGTTCGCCGAGGCAGCCTGTGACCACCAGGCGCTTGCAACGGCCGGTCTTCTTGAATTCGGCCAGCTCGAGAATGGTGTTGACCGATTCTTCCTTCGCCTTGTCGATGAACGCGCAGGTGTTGACGATCAACACGTCGGCCTCGGACGGGTCGGTCGTGAGCGTATGGCCACCCTCCTGCGAGAGACCCATCATCACTTCCGAATCGACGAGGTTTTTCGGGCAGCCTAACGAGACAAAACCAATTTTCATATGGTGAGTGGGGGATTGGTGATTGGGTGATTGGCCATGGCCATCGAGTGATTGCCCATGGCCATTGTGTGATTTGCCATCGCCACGAGATTGGCCATCGCCCAATCACCTATCGCTCAATCGCCGATCACGGCGTCACTCTGTACATCATACGCGGGAAGGGCGTGGCCTCGCGGACGTGCTCCAAACCGCATATCCAGCCGACGACCCGCTCGATGCCCATGCCGAAGCCGGAGTGGGGCACCGATCCGAACCGGCGAAGATCGAGATACCACTCGAACGCCTCCTGCGGCAGGTTGTGATCTTTGATTCTTTGCAGCAGCACGTCGTAGCTGGCCAACCGCTGAGAGCCGCCGATGATTTCGCCGATGCCTTCCGGCGCCAGCACGTCGACGCAAAGCGCCAGCTCGGGGCGCTGCGGATCGGACTCCATATAAAAAGGTTTCACCGCAGCCGGGTACCGATGAATGGCGACGGGCCGATCGAACAGATTGGAGAGAATCGTCTCGTCGGTGCCGCCAAGGTCGCCGCCCCATTCGAACGGCTGTCCCTTCTCCTGCAGAAGCTTCACGGCCTCGTCGTACGAGATTCGTGGAAAGGGCGCCTGCACGGCCTCGAGCTTCGACATATCGCGCTCGAGGACCGTCAACTCGCGCCGCCGCTTCTCCAACACGCGCGAGACGACGGCGACGACCAGGCCTTCAGCCAGATCGATCACATCGTCGAGCGTGGCGTACGCCATCTCGGGCTCTACCATCCAGAACTCGGTCAGATGTCGCCGCGTCTTTGACTTCTCTGCGCGGAAGACCGGGCCGAAGTTGTACACACGGCCCAGCGCCATCGCGTTGGCCTCGGCATACAACTGGCCGCTCTGCGTAAGAAACACTTTCTGGTCCTCGAAATAATCGACAGGGAACAGCGTCGTCGTGCCTTCGCATGCCGCCGGCGTGAAGATCGGCGTATCGGCGAGGATGAATCCGCGGTCGTTGAAGAAATCGCGAACCGCTGAGATCACCTCGTGGCGCACGCGCAGAATCGCGTGCTGTCGCTCCGAGCGTATCCACAAATGACGGCGATCCATCAGATAGTCGACGCCATGTTCCTTGGGCGTGATCGGATAATCGGTCGATCCGCTGATCACTTCGAAATCCTGCACGTCGAGCTCGAACCCGCCTGGCGCGCGGCTGTCGGCGCGGACGCGTCCGTGCACGACGATCGCCGTCTCCTGCGAGAGATGATCGGCCTGCTTGAACTTCTCGTCGCCGACGGTGGCTTTCGACACGATGGCCTGAATGAATCCGGTGCCGTCGCGCACCGAGAGGAAATGAATCTTTCCACTCGAACGGCGGTTGTGGAGCCAGCCGCGGATCGTGACGGGCTGCCCGTCGCGTTTCGCAATGTCCTGAATGTAGGCGGTCATGAAAAGCTACCAGCTTCCAGCTCCCAGTTTCCAGCCAGACCGTCGAGCGTCGTGCGGGCGCGCACGCAGCGTTCGAGCACCTGAGCGGCGCTCTGTCTGTTCCGCACTTCGTACATCAAAACCCCATCGTACCCGATTTTTTCGAGCTCCATGATGGTGGCGTCCCAGTTGATGCTGCCCTCGAAGGGCACGAGATGATCGTCTTTCTGGCGCCGATTGTCGTGGATGTGCGTCGTGACGAGATATTCAGATGCCGCCTCGATTGCATCGGCCGTATCGCCGAGCATATGCGCATGACCGACGTCCATGCAGAGGCCGATGTCGAACCCGTCGAGGTCGTGTTCCAGCATGTCGACGAGCGCCGGCGTGGTCGACAGCGGGTTGTCCATCACCTCGAGCGCCAACGTCACGCCGAGCGGCTGCGCGCGTTCGTAGACATGTTCGATCGTCTTCAACGCCGCCTGGCGGTTGTTGTCGTCCGGCCCAGGCTGTTGCGCGAGCGGGAGGCCGACATGGAGCACGAAGAACTTGAAGGGAATGTGGCGCGCGATGTCGAGTGCCGCATCCATCTCGTGCAGCGTCGCCTGACGCGCGCCGTGATCGCGCGTCGCCGTCGAGTAGGCCCGCCCCCACTTGTCGTTCACCAGCGCATCAACGATGGGCGCATGGACCGAGTGAAGCTGAATCGCCGCGTCGTCCAGCCACCGGGCCAACGAGTGAATCACGGACGTGTCGTGATAATCGACGTGGCTGCGTGTAGCGAAGACTTCCACCGTCTCGAACCCGCGCGAGGCAATCTCCATCAGGTGCTCACGCTGCAACCGTTCGCCGTGGTAGAGATGTGTCGAGACACCAAACTTCTTCATTCACCTGCAACCTTGAAAAAGCGAACCACAGGGGACGGATCTAACAAGCAATTTATAGAAAATATTTCTTCGTGACCTTGTCTGGTTCCTTCCTTCGTGGTCTTCGTGTTCCTCGGATCGGGATTATTTCAGCTGCTCGATCATTCCACCGAGTATTTCCCGCAATCGTCCAAAGCGGGGATAGCGCTCCAGATTGGTGCGCACGTAGCTGAGCGTGCGCGGGATGTACTGGATATACACAGGGTTATTGCGCGATGTCGTCTGATGGCCGAACGTGCCGAGCGCTTTCAGGTTGCGCTGTATCGACATGAGATCGAATCGACGGCGGAACTCGGCGGCCGCTGCCGTCGTCGCCGCGCGTTCTCCACGCAGCTTCAAGAAGACGTGGATCAGCTCGTCCACGCGATCCTCCGACAGATCGATGTACGAATCGCGCAGCAGGGAGACGAGATCGTAGGTGTCGGGTCCCATGCGCGCATCTTGAAAGTCGATCACGTACAACTGGTGGTTGTGCAGCATCAGGTTCCGGCTGTGATAGTCGCGATGACAGAGCACGCGCGGCTCGCTGGCCAGCTCGTCGGTCATCGATGCCCATTCCTCGTCGAGCGTCCGTCGAACGGCGGGAGCAATCTCGATGCCGCGGTAGGCCTCGAGAAAATGTTTGACGAAGAAATTCAGCTCCCAGGTGAGCTTGTCGCGATCGAACGCCACGCCGAAGGGCAGGAAGTCGCTCGACTCGAGCTGCTGCCCGCGCTGCTGCAGCCGGTCGATGAGCTCGACCGCCTGTTTGTAAAGCGCGTCGTGCTCGATCGGCTGCGTCACGCCGAGATGCGCCTGCAGCGTCACATCGCCGAGATCCTCGAGAATCAGGACGCCAAGATCGTCGGCGTGGCCAGCGATGGCCGGGATGGGCAGTGGTACCTGTGCCAGCAGCCGGCAGACGTTCACGAACGGGAGCTCGTCGAACTTGAAGGGCTCGTCGTAGACCGCAAGCACCACGGATGGATTATCGGGCCGCATCACTCGGAAGTACTGCCGCGTGGATGCGTCGCCGGTGAGCGGCACGACGCGGACCTGCGGCCCAGCCAACTTCGCCCGTTGAAGCACTTCGTCGATTCTTTCCCGGGTGTCCCGCAAGGCCGACGAGCGTTTATCCATGATGTAACTCGGACACGACAAGCTTCCCCTCCGACTGAATGATGGCGCAGTGACGGAAACTGCGGCCAGCGGGAATGTGCACGCCGTCGGCCACGACGCACCGCTCGAGGGTGGCGCCGGCCTCGACATGCACGTCTTCCCAAAGGACCGAATCGGCGATGCGAGCCGACTGATCGACTGTGGAGCCGCGCCCGATTTGAGGACAGGGGACGCCTTCAAGGCGACCGATCGACAACGCAGCGTCGAGGTAGTCGGCCGGTGTCCCGACGTCATGAAAATCACCGCCGGCGAGAAATGCGCGGATGCTGCCGGGCTTCTCCGCGATAAGCGTGCGGTACACGGCCGAGGTGCTCTCAGCAGGCTCGTCGAGGGGCAAGCCTGCGAAGACCGACGGATGCGCCATCTGCACGCCCACGAAGTGATATTTGGCTGCCGGCGATCCGCGCGGCACGAATCCGTAGACGTGGCCGCGCGCGTCGGTGACGACGCCGCCGTAGCGCTCGGGCCAGCGATTTTCGATGACCGCCATGGTGACGAGCGCGCCGGTTGCCGCGTGCTGCGCAGCGAGCGCGGTCAGATCGACGTCGCAGAGCGGATCGCCGTTGACGATGAAAAATTCGGAGACGCCGTCGAGGGACTGCGCCTTCACCGGCCCGCCTGCTGAGCCGAGCACTCGCGG
>JANMJM010000309.1:0-5355 GCA_031371345.1 Vicinamibacteria bacterium | reverse complement strand
ACCCCACAAGTACTCGCGCGGACCGCCAAACGATCGATGCTCGAGTTGACGGCTATCGTTGTACCCGACGAGGTCGTAGATGAAGACGACGAAGCCCTGTCGCGCGAGATTAATGGCGCGCCCTGGCGCCGACAGCACGGGTGTGTTTTCTAAGCGGCCGTACGCCCAATGACCATGGGGCGACAGGATGGCCGGAAACGGGCCGTCGCCGATGGGCCGATATAAATTCCCTGTGACCAGGAATCCTGGAACGCTTTCAAAGTACACCTTCGAGACCGTGTAGTCGGCGTGCTTCACCTCTCCGAACACGTTCGCGTGCAGCGGCGTCCGTTCGGGCATCGGCAGCAGGCCCGTCGACGCCAGGATGTGCTCGCGCACGTAAGCGGCGCGCGGTTGCCAGTCACTCACCGCGGTGAATTGGGGCGGCGCGAACGTGTCGTTCAGGGTGCGGTAAGGCGCGCGCTGCGCGTGACCCTCCGGAGCGCAAAAGGTCGTCAACAGAGAGATAACGAGTAATGGCGTAAAGAAATGATGTCTCATCGTCCACCTGCCTCCGCTCGCGCGGGATGCTAGCACGCAACTCCAACCGATCCAAATAGTTGCATCGGCCGGAAGCAAACAGGACTTGACGTGGGCCGATCGGCGTCTTAGGCTAACCACATCCACTTGTCTCGAATTGTCGCAGGGAGGCTCCACATGGGTTTTACCCTTGGGTTCTCCGGCTCGGCGCGGTATCTCCTCTCGAAAGGAATGGTTATGCAACGAATGGTGTGTCTGGTTGGACTGTGTTTACTCTTGGCGTCTGCGTCGTTCGCGCAAACGCTGGGGGTAATCAGCGGCGAAGTAAAAGATTCTAGCGGGGCGATTGTTCCGGGCGTCACAGTCACGGTAACGAACAAAGCGACCAACGCGACTCGTGAGGCGCAAAGCAATACGTCCGGCGAGTTCAGCTTTCCCGCTTTGCAGCCCGGCAACTACGAGCTCAAGGCCACCCTTCCAGGATTCCGCACTGTCACGCAAGCTGTGGAGCTGCAGGTTCAAGGAGCTCCACGCGTCAATTTCAAAATGGAAGTCGGCGAGCTCGCAGAGTCGATGGTGGTTTCGGCGGTGGCGCCGCTGATCACGACCGAAAATGCAACGGTCGGCACAGTCATCGAAAACAGGCGCATCGTAGAATTGCCGCTGAACGGACGCAATTATCTATCGCTCGTTGCGCTCAGCCCGAACGTCAGCGCCGAGTTCGCTGGTGCAGGCCAGGCAGGCGATCGACAAGGCGGCTCACGCGCCAATCAACAGCTCTCCATCTCAGGCCAGCGGCGCGAATTCAACTATTTCACGCTCGACGGCGTTGATAACACGGACGTCAACTTCAATACTTATATTTTTCTGCCGTCGGTCGACGCCCTTGAAGAATTCAAGGTGCAGACCGGCATCTACTCGGCCGAGTTCGGCCGCGCAGCGAGCCAGGTGAACGTCGTCACCAAATCGGGCTCGAACACGGTACACGGCACAGTGTTCGAGTTCCATCGCAACGATGCGTTCGACTCGCGCCCGTATGCGTTTACGGCAGCGCAAGCCGCCCAACCCAAAGCGCCGTTCAAGTGGAATCAGTACGGGTATACCGCGGGCGGCCCCATTTGGCGGAACAAGATTTTCATCATGTCGAATTTCGAAGGCTATAAGGATCGCAAGCAGTTCCAGAACCTCTACACCGTGCCGTCAGTAGCGATGAGGAACGGAGACTTCTCGGCGGTGTCGGTACCGCTGCTCGATCCCACGCAGTGCACGGTTGCTGGCGGCATCCGGACATGCGCGACGTTCCCAGGCAACCAGATTCCGGCGAGTCGAATCAATACCATCTCTAAGAAGCTGCTCGAGTTCTATCCCGAGCCGAACGCAGCAGGCACCATCAACAACTACGTGTCGCAGCAGAATCGCGTCATCAACAAAAGCCAGTACACCCAGCGCATCGACTTCGTGCAGAGCTCGGCGTCGACGTGGATGGGCCGCTACAGCTACGGCAAGGAGGACGAGATTACGCCGGCGCTGAAACTGAACGGCACGAAGCTGATCAACCACGTGCATCAGGGGATGATCGGCAACACCCGCACTCTTTCTCCCACGGTCGTCAACGAATTTCGATTCGGGTACAACTCATTTTTCAACACGTTCGGCCGCGAGCTCGCGTTCGTGCGTAACGTGACCTCGGAACTGGCCATACCGGGAATGAATTCGATTCCGGATGAGGCGTGGGGCATTCCCAGCATCGGCCTCGGGCAGGGGTACAGCGGTTGGGGCGACAGCACTGAAGGGCCCTACACGAACAGAAATAAGGTATTCGAGATCATCGACAACGTGTCGTGGCTTCGCGGCACCCATTCCTTCAAGGTTGGCGGAAGCATCCGGTTCGACCAGTTCAACCAGGTCGGCAACCAGTTCTCGCGAGGCGGGTTCCAGTTCAACGGCAACGCCACCTCGCCGACAGGCTCCACACCGGCCGTCGGAACGGCGTTTGCCGACTTTCTGCTTGGCTACCAACGTCTCTCCGAACTGTCGACCGGGCTGGCCCGCATCAACTTCCGCGCGACCAGCCAGTCGTACTACGTCACCGACACGTGGCGCATGCGCAGCAACATGACGCTCGATCTTGGCCTGCGCTACGAATACACCCCGCCATGGCTCGACAAGGGCGGCACCCTGATTAACGCGTACCTGCCCTTCCATGACGTTGGGCTTCCTGTGGCGGATCAATCCCGTCATCCTACGCTCGTACGGATCGGTGAAGGAGACTTCTACGAGGGCTTGGGTATTCGCTTCGGCCCGGCCATCAAGACGGCGCGCGACCCGAAATTGATGGGTGAACGCCTGATCAACGACGACAAGCTGAACTTCGCCCCTCGCGCAGGCTGGGCATGGACTCCCAGCGACAAGTGGTCGGTCCGCGCCGGCGCAGGCATTTTCTATATGCAGGACACCGGCAATCCGCGCTTCGATATGGCGCGCAACGCGGTCGGGCGTCGGCAGGACACAGCCGACAACACGGTGCCGGATCTGAACTGGGCGAGCCCCTTCAGGGGTTCGGGCACGAATCCCTGCGGCGTGCAACCGCCGCTGGTGTGCATCCCCCTCCACTACGTGCTCGCCAACATTTACGAACGACAAACGCCGCGCATGTTCCAGTACCTCTTCAACATTCAGCGCGAGCTCAGTCGAAACACAGCGCTGGAGATCGGCTATCTCGGGTCTCGAAGCCAGCGGCTCGAGCGGATGTTCGATCGCAATGAAGTGGTTCCGGGCACCGTGGGCACGACCCAGGACCGAAGGCCGTATCCGGAATTCACCAGGATTCAGGAGATCGGTAACGTCGCAGAAGCGAAATACAATTCGCTGACGGCCAAGCTGACCCGGCGGCTCGACAAGGGCCTGTCCCTGCTCGGCGGTTATACGTTCTCGAAATCGAGGGATAACGGCAGCGGCATCCGCGTGCTTAATGGCGATCAGCTGTTCCCGCAGAACAGCGAATGCTTCGAGTGCGAATTTGGCCCGTCGATATTCGACGTACGGCACCGGTTCGTGTCGTCGGTTCTCTACGAGCTGCCGTTCGGCGAGGGCAAACCGTTCGCGAAAACGGGTGTGGCCGCCGCTGTTCTCGGCGGCTGGCAGGCGAGCACGATCGTCAGCGCGTCTACCGGCTTTCCTCGAAACTCCGCTCCCGGTTCGGATCGAGCCAATACGGGCAGCGACCAGCGTGCGAACCTCGTGGCCGGTCAGGATCCGAACAGCGGGCCGAAAACGATCCAGAAGTGGTTCAACACCGATGCCTTCGCGCTCCAGCCCTTGGGTACCTACGGCAACTCTCCGAGAAATAACATCACCGGGCCGGGCATCTTCAATTTCGACATGTCGATTATCCGGAACTTCAGATTCGCCACGAGCAAGAGCATCCAGTTCAGGCTCGAAGCGTTCAACGTGCTGAATCAACCGGTCTGGAACGATCCGAACACGTCGATGGCGAATCTCGCGCAGTTTGGAACGATCACCAGCACGAGAAAGCCGATGCGCGAACTGCAGCTTGGAATGAAGTTCGTGTTCTAAAGGATTTACCTGCTGACGAGTGCCTGCGTCATCCGTCTCTCGGATGGCGCGGGCCTCGGCGGCCGGCGTGAGGATACGTAAGAAGACACGGCCACCAGATCCTCCGGCGTCAGCTTCGCAATCGCAATTTTCATCAACTGCACCGACGCCCCGTTCCGTGTACCCTGCTGGATGTCCCACATCTGCCGGACGATGTAGCTTGGAGAACGGCCGGCAATCGGTGGCACATCGGCCACGCCCATCAAATCCAAGCCGTGGCACGTGACGCACGGCGTCGTTTTCCCCTGCACGATCTGGTCGCCCACCATCCGCATGCCGCCGGTCGTCACGAGATCCTCACCCTTTTTGATGCTGCCAGGAGGCACGTATGCGACGAAGCCGGAGTGCGGATTGCGCAGCGTCTCGGCCTGCTCCACGTCTTCCGGCATCTCGATAATGCGGCCGGCGATCGGCTCGGTCTTCTCCTGCGCGACGGGCAAAAACAGATTTCCGGCGATGCGTGTTTTCGGGACCGTCTCGCTTTCGACGACTCGAATCCACGGCGTCCACTTGATCGCGCCGAAGTACTCGGCCGATTCCTTGATTTCGGCGTCCGTCATGGCTTTGGCGAGATCGATCATCGTATAGGTGTTCGGCTTTCGCGGATCCGCCGTCCTGCGAAGGCCGCTGCGGAAATCCTGGAGCTGGCGAACGAAGTACGCGACGGGCAACCCGCCTGGGGCCGCGTTTTCCGGCCGACCTTTTCCATTCGGAAGATGACACGATCCGCATCCGCGCGCGGTGTTGCCCACGCCGGCTGCCGGCCCGCTTTTTATCACGCGCGGCATCGGCATCGGATGATCGCGCGGGAACCAGTCGATGACGCTGCCGCCGTCGCGCACATCGACCAGCGAATAAGTCGCCGCGCTTCCGGCTGCGCGACGCGGTTTGGTTTGTTCGGCGGCGTCTTCATTCGGACGTAGATTTCTGTTCGGCGCAGCTTGCGGCGCGGCCTTATCGGTCGGTTTCGCAACCGTGTCGAAGCCATACGCCCACAGCGGCTCGCGGTTGAAATCGATTGAAGGGGCGGGCGCTGCCGGCTTCGTGGTTTCGGCGACCGGCGGTGCAACGGGCTTGCGCGTGTCCCAGTAACGCTCGAAGATGATGCCGAGCGCAAAACATGCGATGCCGAAGATGAGCGCCGACAGGTATCGTTTCACGCGCGAGATTTTACAGCAAAGCGGCGCCGGCCCTTACGCAAACCTCTGATCGTCGGCGGAC
>JANMJM010000299.1:0-2980 GCA_031371345.1 Vicinamibacteria bacterium | reverse complement strand
GTTTGAAGGCAGCCTTTACCAATTTCGGACCGAGCAGGTTTTCCAGGGTTACCGGTTCGGGTATCACAATGACTTCATCCGAGCTGTTCAACGCGAGCCGGGCGTTTGCGGCCGCTTGACTAAGAGGACGATAGACGTCTTCGAACCATTTCATCTTGTCCCATGCCTCCTGCGCTTTCAGAGCTGCGTCAAGCAGATCCGGCCGCTTCGCGCGGATATTGGGAAATGAAGGCGAGATCGAAATGCGAGCCGGCGGCGGCTCGCCAAAGTTCGCACGAGGGCGCAAATACATGACGCTGCTCCTGTTCGATGTGTTTGTTGTTAGTCAGACCCTCAGGCACGTTCGCAGGAGCTGGATCATCGGACCGATTCGTTCCATGCTGTCCCCGAGCTCCCGCAACAACTGAATCTTGGCGGGAGACTGCGGATCGCGGATGTTCGTCGGCTCGGCAATATAGCGGCGCACCGCCTCCTGGATCCTGGCCAGGCGCTCCTGCATCAATCGAATCAGGCTTTCACATTCAGGAGGCCGTCGGGGCTGCCGCGCGAGCGCGTTGAGCAGTCGCTGGATTTCCGCGATGATTCTGTTCGCCGCCGTTACCACGCGTGCCATCGCGTTGGCGAGCTGTTGCCCGGCCCACCCGACGCCCAGACCCATCGCCTTGGCTTTTTCATACGCCTTGATGAGCAGGTAGGCCGCCGCAATGGCAGACACGACAAAGGCCAAAGCCTCCAACGCGGCGATGATCGCCGCCGCGATCCCTCCACCGACCGCAATCGCGGGTAACAACCCGAGACCCGGCCCTTGAAGGCTCGATGACTCGTGATATGCCCCGACGCTTTCGCTCTCTCGGAAATACATGATGGTCCTCCCGCCCCGATGTCCCGTGAAAATCTCATTCGTCTGCCGAAGACTACGCGCTCGCCGCTCCCTTGCGCGCCACGACGAGCAGCCGCGGTGGGCACGTCGCCGGTGGCCGCAGCGTTTCGGCATCGAGTACGCCGCGAATCACGAAGCCGGCGTCGAGCAGAAGGCGTCCGACTGAAGCCGGCGAATAGGCGCGCTCCACGTGAAACTCGACACGCGGCGCCGACGGCTTCGGGCCGCAGTGGATGATGATGATCGACAACAGCGCCCGCGCCGGATCCCATCGCACCTGCTGAAACAACTTCGACCCTTTCGCTCGCAGCCGGCGGACGTATTCGGTGCGATGGCCGGCCGGTTGGTGATGGGTGATCACATCGAACATGAAGTGCCCGCCCGGCGTCAGGTTCTCGCCGATTCGCCGAAACGCAAGGCCGAGATCCGACGCCGTCATCAAGTGATTCACCGTGTCAAAGTTCGCCGTGATCAGATCGACGGGGCACGGCAGCGACAGACTCCGGATGTCCTGTTCGAGAAACTCCACGTTCGTTTCCCGGCAGCGGCACGCGGCCACGCGCAACATGGCCGTCGATCGATCGACCGCGAACACGGGCACGCCCCAGCAGCGGCGCAGGTAACATGCGAACAGCCCGGTTCCACATCCCACGTCCGCCGCAGTCCCGAAACGCAGGCGGTAGCGCTTCACGACCAGCTCGAAGGCGCGCTTCGTGCGCACGAAGCTCGGGAATCCGAGCGCCCCGTCGTAGCTCTTCGCGAGCTGGCTGTACGGCGCGAGCCGGACCATGTGATTCGCGGCCGCTGGGTCGTTCCTCACGCAGTGGCCGGCACCGGCCTCTGCGTCATCTTCGCCGCGACGCACACGAGCAACTGCGCGACAAACGACAGCGTGAGCACGATGCCCATGATCTTCAGGCACGTCCACACGAGCGGCGCCGCCTCGGGACCCGCGAGGAATCCTGCCAGGCACGCGGCCATCGCTCCCGCACGCCCGATCAGGTTCGGTTTTCCCAACTCGACAAGACACGTTTTGATGGCGTCGACGAGACGCGATCCCAGCGTGCCCGCCGGAGTGCTGAGTCCGACCCAGCCCAGATGCTGCGCCGACGCGAGATCGATCGGATGGATGCCCAGCCGGACCGGACGCGACACCGCACCGAGCTGCGAGTTGATGTAGCGACGTGGCCCCGCCTGGATCGCCGGATGCCAAAGCTGCTGCGCCCGCGCGATGCGCCGTTCCAACTCGACCTGTTCCGGCGTCAACACGCCCGACATCGCGCCCGAATTGCCGCTCTTCTTTTTCTTGTCGTCCTCGTCGTCGTCGTCCTCGACGTACCATTCCGCCACCGAGCCGCTGCCGCTGCACGACTTGCACGCGCACGTCGAGCCGCACCCGAGACCGTCGACATTCGAGAGATTTCCGAAGTAGGACATGATTCGCCTCGTCGTCAACCCGGTCCGCTACTCGTTTTTCTGGGTGGCCTTTTTTGCGGCGGCCTGCCGCTTCTGCGCACGAGTCTGCAAGTCGTGGCGACGCTGCTCGAACTCATTCAGGACGGTCTGGACTTCGTCAACCTCATCCTGCTCCTTCTCTTCCTGCAACTTGAGCAGAGCGATTTGGGTGTCCAGCGCCACCGCGACCTCGGTCCAGAATTCGTCTGAGAGTTGATCGAGCCGGCCGTTCACCTCTTCCTCCCACAGCACAAGGGCCTGCTCTTGTCCGTCGTACGTCGCCTTCAGCGTATCGAGCTCAACGCGCGCCTTGAACGCGTCGGCGGCGTTGACGCCGTTGCGCGACGCAGCTGCGAAGGCGTCGATCCTCGCGCCGACTTTCTTCTTGCGGTCCTGCCCAAGTACGCCTTTCGCTTTCCCGAGGTTCGCGAGGGTGATGAGTAAACCTGTGGCGACGGCGGCCACGCCGATTGCCGCCGGATCCGAGAACGGCACAACGTTTTGATCTGCCATACACAACACTCCTTTATGCGGATTGCTTAGAAATCAGAGACCCCTGCGCCTCCAGAAAATTTCCCATTCGAGCATCGTCGCGTCCGCGTCGTAGCCCGTGGCTTCGATCGTCAGTCGCGCCCACCTGCGCAC
>JANMJM010000289.1:0-37589 GCA_031371345.1 Vicinamibacteria bacterium | reverse complement strand
GGTGAGGAACGTAGGTTCCCTTGTCCCTTCTAATGTCTCGTTTCCCGTTGGTCGAGGAGAATCATTGCGCTCCAGACGAGCGCGCCGGTCATAATTGCGACGCCGGCCCACCACGCGCCGCGCGCGATCGCGTGATCGAAGCGAAGCCATTCGAGCGACGTAAGAATGGCTTCCCAATCGTGTCCTTCGACCTCGTCGGCGGGGCCACCGAGCAGCATCAGTTTCAAATCGCGAGCGTCGTTGATGTAGGGCGCGAGATCCACGAGGTTTTCGCCCGCCCACCACACGCAGACCGACGCGCCGAACGGATCTTCCTGTTGAAACAGAAAAGCACCCGCGCAGATAAGCGGGATGAGAATCTGCATCAGGCTGCCGCCGAGCGTGGTCATGAACCCGCCAAATGGAGAGAAAATAATGTGTCCCGCTTCGTGGAACACAAGGTTGATCATGTGCACGAAGGAGTTCATCGCCCAGTCGAGCGGGGCGAGAAGTAGCACACCTGTCCATGCAGCCAGCGCGACGGCAAAAATGGTCTGAAAGCTTTTCATGCCTGTAGAGCGTGTGACGCGGTTCGACGATCGGCGCCTTGCAGAGTATCGGAACATCCGCGATCCGGAATTACTCCGCCGCCGCGGCCTGTTCATGGCCGAGGGGCGGATGGTCGTGGAACGGCTGCTCGATCTTGCCGGCGACGGCTACCGTGTGCAGTCGCTGTTGCTGAACGACGCCTCGTTCGCGGCCCTGCAACGTCGGCTGTTGCCGCGACCCGATATTCCGGTCTTCGTCTGCTCGACCGATGAGCTCGCGTCTGCTGTCGGGTTCAATCTTCATCGCGGATGCCTCGCGCTGGCCGAGTGTCCACCCGAACGCGACGCGGCACGTGTCATGAAAGATGTGGAGGTGGTGCTCGTGCTCGAGGCCGTCGCCGACGCCGACAACGTTGGTAGCGCATTCCGCAACGCCACAGCGTTCGGCGCCGGCGGTGTGCTGTTGAGCCCGACGTGCTGCGATCCGCTGTATCGCAAGGCGATTCGCACGTCGATGGGCAGCGTACTGCGTATGCCGTACGCGCGGTTAGGCAGCTGGCCCCACGGGCTCGCGGCGCTCAAAGCGGAAGGCTTCACGCTCGTCGCGCTGACGCCACGCGATCACGCCGTCGATCTCGCAACCTACCCGCGCCGCCGGCCTCGCCAGAAGCTCGCGCTGCTCGTCGGCACTGAAGGGTCTGGATTGACCGCCGACGCAGAAGCGTTCGCCGACGTCTGCGTGCGAATTCCGATGCAGCCAGGGGTCGATTCGCTGAATCTCGCCACGGCTACCGGCATCGCCCTCTATTACCTGACCGTGTGATACCTTGAACGCCCCGATGTTTGGTGCTCGGCACTTCCGGCACAATCTGCTGCTTCTGCTGCTTGTCGCGGCCGTCATTCCGTACTTCCTGAATCTCGGCGTGTCGTCGATCTGGGACGCCAACGAGGCGTTCTACGCGCAGACGCCGCGCGAGATGATGGTGGCGAACGATTACGTGACGCCCAGTTTCAATTTTCAACTCCGCATGAACAAGCCGGTGCTGTCGTACTGGGAAGTCCTGGCATCGTATCGGTTGTTCGGTGTGTCGGAATGGAGCGAGCGGCTCCCGATCGCGATCGGCGGCGTGGTGATCATCGCGACGGCGTTCGGCCTTGGCCGGTTGATGGGCGGCAGCGTGGGCGGCCTGTTGTCGGCGCTCGTGCTCGCGACGTCGCCAAGAGTGCTGCTGCTCGCGCGACGCATCATCATCGACGTGCACATCACGATGTTTCTCGGCCTCATTCTTTTATGTTTCGCGCTCGCCGAGGCGCGGCCGCAGCGCCGCCGCCTCTACCTGTGCCTTATGTACGCAGCTGCGGGATTCGGCGTATTGATGAAAGGCCCAGTCGCCGTATTCATTCCGGCCGTCGCATTCATCCTGTACCTCTCGTCCGAACGAAGGCTGCGAGACATTCGTCACATGATGATCCCGACGGGCGCCGTCATCAGCCTCGCCATCGCGGCGCCTTGGTACTATTTCCTCTATCGCGCGCACGGCTTCGAGTACATTCGCTCGTTCATCGTCGGGGAGAATCTGGGGCGCTATGCCGACGCTGTCGGCGCACAGTCGCGTGGGATGCTGTTCTATCTTCCGGTCATGATGGCCGATCTGTTTCCGTGGACGCTGCTCCTGCCGCTTGCGCTCTGGTGGGCATTCCGCGAACGGTCGGAGAGCCGCGCGGCGCGGCTTCTGCTGATCTGGATCGCCACGATCGTGGTGTTTTTCTCGATGTCGGGTACGAAGGAGGATCTGTACATCCTTCCAATCGTGCCGGCCGCCGCAGCGCTGATGGGTGCGATGATCGCAAAAGCGATTGGCGGTGCGTCTGTGGCGCGGCCGGTGCGGTGGTTCACGATCGCGGCGGCTGTCGCCTTTCTCGCGACCGGATCGGCGACCTTCTGGTTTTTCGGCGTCACGCGGCGGTACGACCTCGATGGCGCCAGCTTCATCGGCATTGTGGCCGCGGTTGGTGGTCTCGCCGCGCTCGCGACGGCAGTCCGCCGCCAGGTGTTCGCGGCGACGAGCGCGCTCGCGGCCTCGCTGATCATCGTCTCGTGGTGCATCGTGCTGTGCGCGCTGCCGTCGTTCGAGCGCTACAAACCGGTGCGGCCCTTTGCCGACATCATTCGCGGAAGGGCCAGCATCGGCGCGATTGTCGGATCGTACAAGTTCGCGCTGCCGAGCATGGTCTACTACCTCAATCGGCCGATCATGGAAGTCGTGCTGCCCGATCATCTGCGCGCGGTTTTTTATTCGAGCAGCGATATTTATTTCGTGATGCCAGAGAAAGAATACGAGAACGTGAAGGAGCGGCTTCCCGTGAAGACCTTCGTGCTGGCGCGGCAGCCGATGTTCGACCTGAAGCCGATCAATTTCATCGAGGGCTCCGAGCTGCCGCAGTTCGTGCTGGTTTCCAATCGTGAGTGAATGCCCCATCCCGTGCAATCTGTGCGGCTCGATAGAGGTCGACGTGCTGGGGCGCCGCGATCGCGACGGGCGTCCGCTTCGCACGACGATCTGCCGGCGGTGCGGACTCGTGTGGTCGAACCCCAGGCCGTCGGAAGATGAAGTGCGGCGGTACTATTCGCGCGAGTATCGGCTCGACTACAAGGGCCAGGCGACGCCGTCGCTGCGACACACGGCGCGTTCCGGCCGGGGTGCGCTCAACCGGTATCGCGGCCTGTCGCCGTTTTTGAAGACCGGCGATCGCATTCTTGACGCCGGCGCCGGCGGCGGCGAAGTGGTGTACATGCTCCGGCGTAAAGGCTTCGACGCGAGCGGCCTCGAGCCCGACGAGCAGTACGCCAGCTACGCGCGCGAGCAGCTCGGCGTGCCAGTTGATACCGCATTCGTGCAGGACGTGGCCTTTCCCGAGGCGAGCTTCAACGTCATCACGATGTATCACGCGCTGGAGCACGTCGAAGATCCCTCGCGTATTTTTTCGACGCTCAGAACCTGGCTCGCCGAAGACGGCCTGATGCTCATCGAAGTGCCAAACGTCGAGGCGTGCTGCATTTCGCCCGACCATCGTTTTCATTTCGCGCACTTCTATAATTTCAACCGCGAGACGCTCGAAGCGCTGGGTCGAAAAACCGGCTTCACACCAATTCAGACGACGACGTCAGAGGATGGCGGCAACCTTATTACAGTGTTCAGGCGTGCGACTGGGCCGTGCTCCATTGCGGGTTTAGAAGGAAACTATGCTCGGGTTGCCCGGCTCATCCGGGCGCATACCGGCACCGTGTACTACTTGTCGCGGGCGCCCTATGCCGGCATGGTCGGAAGGCTGCGTGCGTACCTTGCCGACGCATCGGCTTCGCGTGGAGCGCAGAACGCCAGGGACGTGCTGGACACCTTATTAAATAGGAGCGGGAACGCGTGAACGAGTCCACGGAATACGCCATTCCGGTTGAATATGCATCGCAACGGAAGATCCGGACGCGCAACAAGCTGCATTACCGGTTCAATCACTGGCCCATCTGGATCTTCGTGTTCTTCATTGCCCCGGGCCCGCTCACGTTCGATCTCTTCGAGCGGGGGTTCGATGGTCGGATGGCCGCGTGGCTGGGGGCTGTCCTTCTGGGCACAGGCATCGCGGGGATTCGTGGGCGATTGCCTGGCGTCGAGCCGGCGCCCTACATCATTCGTTTTACGGAAGATCGGCCGAACCCGCTCTACCGCCGCGTCTGTTACACGTTTGCATGGAGCGCGGCGATTACGTTTGCGGTCTTGAACATTACCGGGTTACTCGTCGCCATCTTCACCGGCCACTGGTATTTGAAGCAAATTTACCGCAACGCATACTTTCCCATTGCTGGAACGATCTGGCTGCTCGGACTACTTGGCAGGTTGCCGCGCGTGATGCCGTCAACCAAAGGTGAGGGACACGAGCGGCGGTATTTTTACGGTACCGTGTGGGCGATGTGCATCGCGCAACCCACGTTGTGGCTCATGTGGTACGTGCTGCCAAAAACACGCGTTGGCGATTCGCTGAAGCTCGCCATCTTCCTCGGGATTCTCGCGTGCGTTGGAAATCTCGCGCGTCTCGGTCGCCTGCCCCGCACCCGGCCGATCGTTCCCGGTGAGCTGGCCGTCTCGGATTAATGATTGGCCTTAGGCTCTGGGCATTCGGCCTCGCCCAAAGCCAAAAGCCCAACGTCGAACGATGCCCAAAGCCCAAAGTCCAAAGCCCAAAGTCAACCGTGAAGGCTGGCAAGGCTGGGACGACTACGCCGACTTCTACGATTGGGAGAACGCGCAAACACTCGATCGACGAGACGTAAAGTTCTGGCAAGAAATGGCGCGGCGCGCGAATGGCCCGATACTGGAGCTTGGATGTGGCACCGGCCGCGTCACTATTCCCGTTGCGCGGACGGGTGCCCGGATCGTCGGCGTCGATCGATCGGAAGAAATGCTCGCGCGTGCGCGCCGGCGGGTGAAGCGCGCGCGGATTCCTGGACAGCTCGCCTTTGTCCGAAGCGATATCCGGTCGTTGCCGTTTCGAACATCCACGCGCTTCGATTTGGTGATGGCGCCCTACGGCATTCTGCAATCGCTCATTCGCGAAGCCGATCTGACGGCGACGCTCGATGCTGTGTCGCGAGTGCTGTCGCGGGACGGGGTGTTCGGGTTGGATCTGGTTCCCGATCTGCCCGTGTGGAAGGAGTACCGCAACAAAGTTCGCTTTCGCGGAGTGCGGCGAGGCGGCGAGTCGCGCGTGACGCTCGTGGAATCGGTCCGCCAGGATCGGGCCCGCCGGCTCACGATCTTCGATCAGGAATACGTCGAGCGGCGTGGTGGAGTCCCCCGGGTGCGGAACTTCTCGCTCGTTTTTCGGACCCTGTCGGTGCCGCAAATGACGTCGCGGCTCGAGCGGGCGGGGTTCCGCGTGAGCGCAATTTTGGGCGATTACAACGGAAAACCGTGGGATCGGCGCGCCGACGTGTGGCTCATCCTCGCCGAGAAATGTTAGAATTCCTGCTTTCACTGGAGTTTCGCCATGTCAGGCCATTCAAAATGGGCGTCAATCAAGCATAAGAAGGGCGCGCTCGACGCCAAGCGCGGCAGAATTTTCACGCGCATCATCAAGGAATTGACGGTCGCCGCGCGTGGCGGCGGCGGCGATCCGGACATGAACCCGCGCCTGCGCACCATCATTGCCGACGCGAAGGCCGCCAACATGCCGGCCGAAAATATCAAGCGCGCCATCCGTCGCGGCACGGGCGAGGAGCCAGGCGTCAGCTACGAAGAAGTCACCTACGAGGCGTACGGTCCAGGTGGTGCTGCGGTCATCATCGACGCGCTCACCGACAACAAGAACCGCACCGTGGGCGAGCTTCGCCATCTCCTCGAAAAGAACAACGGCAACCTCGCGGCCGCTGGTGCGGTCGGCTGGATGTTCTCCAAAAAGGGCTACATCGTCGTCGAGAAGGGCAAAGCCGACGAAGAAAAACTGATGAACGCCGTGCTCGAGGCTGGCGCCGACGATTTCAAAGATGACGATGACAATTGGGAAGTGCTGAGCGCGCCGGAAGCGTTTCCTGCGGTGAAGGAAGCGGTGAAGGGGCTTGGTATCGAGCCGGCCTCGGCGGAAGTCTCGATGATTCCGCAGAATTACGTGAAGCTCGAAGGCAAGCCGGCGCAGCAGATGCTGAAGCTGATGGAAGCCATCGAAGAACACGACGACGTGCAGCACGTATGGTCGAACTTCGACATTTCCGAGAAGGAGATCGAGGCCTCGCTGGCGTGAGAGTCTTTGGCATCGATCCCGGCTCGGCGCGCACGGGTTATGGATGCGTGCAGAGCGATGGCACCCGCCATCGATTGATTGCCTGCGGCGCGATTTCCATTCCCGTCTCGAATGCCTTCCCCCAGAAGCTTTTGATCATCCATGCCGAGCTCGCGGCGCTGCTCGCCGAACACCGGCCCGATTGCGTCGCGATCGAGAATTTGTTTCACGCTGTCAACGCGCGGAGCGCACTGATGCTCGGCCACGCACGCGGCGTCGCGATGCTGGCGGCCGTCGAAGCGGGCTTGCCGATTGTCGAATACACGCCGGCCGAGGTGAAGCAATCGGTGGTCGGCTACGGCCGCGCCGAAAAGAGCCAGGTGCAGTCGATGGTGCAGCTGCTGCTCGGACTGAGCGCGCCGCCGACACCGCACGATGCGTCCGACGCGCTCGCCATCGCCGTGTGCCATCTTCACAAGATGAATCTTGGCGGTATGGCCGGCCAAACGCCGCGGTCGCGACGAGCGGGCGCGACCAGCTGGCGCGCCTTCCGCCTTCCACGCTGACCCAGCCAGAATGATTTCGCATCTGCGAGGACGGCTGCTCGAGAAGCAACCGAACCGCGTCACGATCGACGTGCAAGGTGTTGGGTACGACGTGCTCGTGCCGCTTTCCACGTTTTACGTGCTGGCGGATCTGGGCGAGGAAACCTCCCTTCGTATTCACACGCACGTGCGCGAGGACGCGCTGCTCCTGTACGGATTCGCCACGCGTCTCGAGCTGCAGTTATTCGAGCGGCTGATCGGCGTCAGCGGCATCGGCCCGAAGCTGGCCCTGGCGGTTCTTTCGGGGATCGAGCCCAACGATCTGGTGACGGCGATCAAACAGAACGATATCGCGCGGCTGACCGGCATTCCTGGCATCGGCAAGAAAACGGCCGAGCGTATCGGTCTCGAATTGAAAGACAAGCTGGCCGCGTTTCTGCCGACTGAACCCGCCTTCGCGGCTGGCGCCGCTTCGGCGAGCGACTCGCTGCGCACCGACGTCCTGTCGGCGCTGATCAACCTGGGGTATCATCGGCCGCTTGCCGAGCGGGCGGCGGACGCCGCCATGAGATCCAGCAGCGCGGGCTCCTTTGAACAAACGCTGAAGTTGGCGCTGCGCGAGCTCGCTCGATGATCGTCCACCGTCATGTCTACTGATCCGAGAATAGTCACTGCGGTCAAGGTGGACGAGGAGGTCCAGTACGAAGCGGGCCTTCGCCCGCGCACGCTGGACGACTACATCGGCCAGGAGAGCGTGCGCGCGAACCTGCAGGTCTCGATCGCGGCGACCAGGCAGCGGCGCGAAGCGCTCGATCACGTGCTGCTCTATGGCCCACCAGGCCTCGGAAAAACCACGCTCGCCTACGTCATCGGGCAGGAGCTGGGCGTCGCCGTGCGCGCAACGGCTGGGCCGGTACTCGAGCGGCCGGGCGATCTTGCCGCGATTCTCACCAGTCTTGGCGAGCACGAAGTGCTCTTCATCGACGAAATCCATCGCATGGCGCCGGCGATTGAAGAAGTGTTGTACCCGGCGATGGAAGATTACGAGCTCGACATCATCATCGGGCAGGGGCCGGGCGCGCGATCGATCAAAGTTCCTCTGCAGAAATTCACGCTCATCGGCGCGACGACACGGGCCGGATTACTGACGGCGCCGCTGCGCTCGCGCTTCGGGATCGTGCACCGGCTGGATTTCTATAATGAGGTCGACCTGAAGGAGATCATTTCGCGATCGGCAAGAATTCTGAACGTACCGATTGTCGAGGGCGCGGCCGCCGAGCTCGCGCGCCGGTCGCGCGGCACGCCGCGTATCGCCAATCGCCTGCTGCGTCGCGTGCGCGATTTCGCCCAGGTGCGCGCCGACGGCGCGATCACTGAGGACGTCGCCTTGGACGCGTTGAAGCTCCTCGAAGTGGACGAGCACGGATTCGACGAAGTCGATCGCAAGCTGCTGCGCACCATCATCGACAAGTTCGGCGGCGGGCCGGTCGGGATCAACAGCATCGCTGCGGCCATCAGCGAAGAGAAAGACGCGATCGAGGACATTTACGAGCCGTTCCTCATTCAGATTGGATTTCTCGATCGCACGCCGCGCGGCCGCGTGGCCACGGCGCGCGCCTACAGCTATTTCGGATTGACTCCCCCCGGAAGAGGTTTGTGGTGAATAGAGCCAGCCTTCGTCGAACACAGATAAGCGGACTCGCAACCTTCGTTCCCCCCCGCCTTCTCACGAACAAAGATCTCGAGAAACTGGTGGAGACCTCCGACGAGTGGATCCTGCAACGCGTCGGCATTCGCGAGCGGCACATCGTCGATCCCGGCGTGGGCACGTCCGATTTGGCGAAAGAAGCGGCGCTGAAGGCCATTCGGCAGGCGGGGCTCACGCCGCACGACATCGATTTCATCGTCGTCGGCACGACGACACCCGACATGATGTTTCCGAGCACCGCGTGCGTGCTGCAGAACAAAATCGGCGCCGACCACGCGTGGGGTTTCGATCTTGGCGCGGCGTGCTCGGGCTTCACATACGCGCTGACCACAGCTGTTCATATGGTCGCGGCTGGTACTCATCACCACGCGCTCGCCGTGGGCGCCGATGTGATGTCGAGCATCATCGATTACAAGGATCGCGCGACGTGCGTGCTGTTCGGGGACGGCGCAGGAGCGGTGGTGGTCAGCCCAGCCACCGATCCGGGTGTGGGCATTATCGACTTCGCGCACGAAATCGACGGCAGCTACGGCGACGCGCTCTGCATGCCGGCGGGCGGCAGCCTTCGCCCGGCCACACACGAGACGGTCGATCAGCGATTGCACTACGTGAAGCAGGATGGCCAGACGGTTTTCAAAGTGGCCGTGCGCAAGACCGAGGAAATCTGCCGGCGGATTCTCGACCGCAACAACATCGCCCCAAGCGACATCGACCTGTTCGTGTCGCATCAGGCCAATCGACGGATCATCCTGTCGGCCGCAGAACGCCTGGGCCTGGCGCCAGAGAAAGTCGTCATCAACATCGAGCGTTACGGGAACACGACGGCCGCCACCATCCCGCTGGCTCTCCAGGATGCGGTCGACCAAGGCCGGCTCAAGAAGGGCGACCTCGTGCTGCTGGCGTCGGTGGGCGCCGGATTTACCGTAGGGTCGATCTTGCTTCGATGGTCTTTGTAGAGGGAACGCAGTGTTCCGTTCTAGTACATTCGTGACAAATACAATTTTGACAGTTAGTTAACATACTTTATCCGTTCGAATTGTCCCTTTCTTACACGCCACGAGACTCTCTCAGCATCGTCAAACAGATGTTTAGCGACCTCGTAAGCGCTTGTAAATACGATGTTTAACTCCTTCCATATGACAGCACAGGACAGGCTGGCGAAGCACTTGCTGTATCCCGGGTATGGAAAAGATGCCCTATCAGGACCTGGTTCAAACCGGCTCGCAAGCCTTTGATTGGCACTTCGGACTGCCGACCATTCGCGGAGAAAAGGTCACGCTTCGCGAAGTACGCGACAGCGACGCCGCGGCACTGATGGCCATGCTCACATCCGAAGAGGTAGCCGAGTTTATCTCGCCGTTGCCGCGAACGGTTGAAGGGTTTCAGGATTTCATTTCACAGGTTCACAACGAGCGGTTGGTCGGTAACAGCTTCTGCTACGGCATCGTGCCTGAGGGTTACGAAGATGCCATGGGGCTGTTTCAGGTCCGCCAGCTCGAGCCGGGTTTCACAAGCGCGGACTGGGGATTTGCGCTAGGGTCGCCGTTCTGGGGCACGGGCGTGTTTCTCGACGGCGCGCGCTCGGTGATTGATTATTCGTTCAACGTCGTGGGAGTTCATCGGCTCGAAGCGCGGTCGATTGCATCCAACGGCCGCGGCAACGCGGCGCTTCGGAAAGTCGGTGCCATGCAGGAAGGCGTGCTTCGACGCTCGTTCCAGCGCAACGGCCGATTTTTCGACCAGGTGTTGTGGTCGATTTTGCGAGAAGACTGGCATACCGGAAAAGCCATGTGGGGCCCGAGACTCCACTGACGCTGTCGGGGGACAGGGATGAGGGAAGCGAGGGCGCCAGCGACCCCGCGCGGCGCCTCACATTCCTGCTAACGATTCATCTGCACGACGTTTCTCGTCAGCGACTTCCGATCGGCTGAATCCCGCACTACTGTAAGGATCTGTGATGAATGTGTCGGAGTTCGACTTCGATCTGCCTCCCGGTCTCATTGCGCAGGAGCCGCCGGCTGTACGCGGCACGTCGAAGCTGCTCGTCGTGCGCCGGGCTACGCGCGAGCTCGAGCACACTCATGTCGCGCGTCTCGCGCATCTGCTCGACAAAGGCGACCTGCTCGTCGTCAACGATACGAAGGTCTTTCCCGCGCGCCTCCTCGGCACGCGCGTCCCGAGCGGCGGCGCGGTTGAATGTCTGCTGCTGTCGAAGCTCGACGATGACCGCTGGGACGCACTCGTGCATCCCGGCCAGAAGCTGCAGCCGGGCGCCCGGATGTTGTTTCGCCAGCCCGATGACGGCACCCACGCTCTCCACGCCGAAGTGCTCGATCAACATTTTCATGGACGCCGCACAATCCGGTTGTGGTCGGAGGACGGCGAATCGGTTGACGACGCCGTTGATGCGATTGGACATGTGCCGCTTCCGCCCTACATCAAGCGCGACGATCAGCAGGACGATCGCGAGCGCTACCAGACCGTATATGCGCGCGAGCGAGGGTCAGTGGCCGCGCCCACGGCGGGACTCCACTTCACCCCTGAAATTCTGCGCGGACTGGATGACCGCGGCGTCGAGCGCACGTCCATCACGCTGCACGTCGGCTACGGCACGTTTCAGCCAGTGCGTGTGGAGCACGTCGAGGCGCACAAGCTTGATCCGGAGCGTTTTTCGATCGGCGAAGCGGCAGCCGACACGATCAATCGCGCGAAGGCCGACGGGCGTCGCATCGTCTCGGTCGGCACGACGACGACGCGGGCACTCGAGACGGCTGCGCGCGCGGGCCGCGGCGTCATTACGCCGCAATCAGGCTGGAGCGATCTGTTCATTTATCCGGGCTTTACCTTCCGCATCGTGAGCGCCCTCATGACGAACTTCCATCTGCCGCAATCGTCGCTGCTGATGCTGGTCAGCGCGTTCGGCGGCCGCGAGAAGGTGCTGTCGGCCTATCGCGACGCGGTGGCGCGGGAATATAAGTTTTATAGTTACGGCGACGCGATGTTGATCCTCTAACGCTGGTCAGGAAAGAGGGCCCAGCGACCGCCAGAGGTGAAGTGATAGTATTTAGTGTTCCGCCGGTGTAGCTCAGTTGGTTAGAGCACGCGGCTCATATCCGCGTTGTCCGGGGTTCAAGTCCCTGCACCGGCACCATTTTTACGGTGTGGGACGTGCGGGAGGTGCGCAGGTGTTCATCGCCCGCATCTTCCGCACGTCTCGCACCTTCCGCACCTCGAATATGTCGCTCATCGACACCGCCCGTCGCACGGTTCTGCGCCACGGATTGCTTCAGCCGGGCACCCGTGTGCTCGTGGCGTTGTCGGGTGGCGCCGACTCCGTGGCGCTCCTCCTGGCGCTACGTGAGATGGCCTCAGCCGGCGGGTTTCAGCTGGCCGGCGCCGCACATCTCAATCACCAACTCCGCGGTGCAGACGCGGCTCAAGACGAAGCGTTTTGTCAGAGGCTCGCCGCCGCGTGCTCGTTGCCGTGTGACGTCGAGCGCGTCGATGTCTGCCTGCTCGCGAAGCAGCCCGGCGTGTCGATCGAGCACGCGGCGCATACCGCGCGTCACGAATTTTTCGATCGCGCCGCCGCACGCCTGAACGCGACCGCGGTGGCGGTGGCGCACACGCGCGACGATCAAGCCGAAACGTTCCTGCTTCGATTGCTCCGCGGCGCAGGGCCACGCGGACTCGGCGGAATGCATCCGCGCTCGGGACTCGTCATCCGTCCCTTCCTAGAGAGCTCGCGCTTCGACGTTCGCCAATATCTCGAGTCGCAGCAGGCCGAATTCCGCGAGGACGCGTCGAACGCCGACCTCGACATTCCGCGGAACCGAATCAGGCACGAGCTCATCCCGTACCTTCAGCAGCGCTTTTCTTCCGGCATCGTCGACGTGCTGGATCGCGAAGCCGCGATCGCGCGCGATGACAGCGAATTCCTGGAGCAAGCCGCGTCGCTCGCCGCAGAAAATCTGGTGACGTTCACGGCGGAGGGCGTCGCCATCGATGTCAGCGGTCTGCTCGTTCAGCCGCCGGCCATCGCGCGCCGCGTCATTCGCGCCGCGCAGCATCTCGCCTCGGGCGGCCGGTTCGTCGGGTTCGATTGCGTCGAGTCCGTCCTCGCCTTCGCGGTGTCTAATTCCACGGGACCGCTCGATTTTCCCGGGCACCGCGTGAACCGCCATGGCGGCGTGATCGTCTTAACTAAGAGTCATGGACGCACGAAACCCGCATCCCCGGCGCACTTCACGTACGAGCTCGGGGTTCCAGGCCAGGTGAGCGTGCCCGAAGCGGCGTGTGCGATCTCGGCCTGTGCCGAATCCCTCTCGTCGGGCGAGTCGGCTGCCGCGCATTGGGCGCTGTCCAGCCGTGGCGACCAGGTCGTCATCGAAGCGGGGCGGGTCGCAGGGCCGCTCATGGTACGAAACCGGCGTCCGGGCGACAGTTTTCGTCCGCTCGGCCTGCAGGGTCACAAAAAGCTGCAGGACTTTTTCGTCGACGCCAAAGTGCGCAGAAACGAGCGCGATACGATTCCGTTAGTTGTTGATTCCACGGGGCAAATCGTCTGGGTGGCGGGTCATGCGGTGGCCGAGGACTTTCGGGTCACCGACCGTACAAGAGCCGTGGTAATCTTGAAAAGGCTGCCTGTAGGTTAAGTTCAGGCGGAGGGCGAAAGTCGCGGTAGGAGGCACAGGGTGAATTCCACGTTGAAAAGTTTGGTGTTCTGGATGGTCCTGGTCGTGGTCGCGGTTGCTGTGTGGAATTTTTCCACGCGCTTCCAGACGCCGTCGAAGCCCGTGCCGTTCAGCGATTTCATGATGGACGTGGAATCCGGCAAGGTCGAGAAGGTCGCGATTACCGGCCAGGAAATCACCGGTTCGTATCGCGCCGACAAAGAAACTTTTCATACCTACGCCCCCGCGCAGTACGAAGGCCTTGCGAACAAGCTGATTGAAAAAGGCATCCTCGTCACCGCGAAAGAGCCGACGCAGAGTCCGTGGGCGCAGCTCCTCTATTCGTGGGCGCCCATTCTGTTGCTGATCGGATTCTGGATTTTCTTCATGCGCCAGATGCAGAGCGGCGGCAACAAGGCGCTGTCGTTCGGCAAGAGCAAGGCAAAGCTGTCGTCGAGTTCGACCAAAAAGGTGACATTCAAAGACGTCGCCGGTGTCGACGAAGCGAAGGAAGAGCTCCAGGAAATTATTGAGTTCCTGAAGGAACCGCAGAAATTCCAGAAACTCGGTGGCCGCATTCCCAAGGGCGTGTTGTTGATGGGACCTCCGGGAACGGGCAAGACCCTGCTTGCGCGCGCCGTCGCCGGCGAAGCCAACGTGCCGTTTTTCTCCATCAGCGGTTCCGACTTCGTAGAAATGTTCGTCGGCGTAGGCGCTTCCCGCGTGCGCGACCTGTTCGAACAGGGCAAAAAGAACGCTCCCTGCATTGTCTTCATCGATGAGATTGATGCGGTCGGCCGCCATCGTGGCGCCGGCTTGGGCGGCGGGCACGATGAGCGCGAGCAGACGCTGAATCAGCTGCTCGTCGAGATGGATGGCTTCGAATCGAACGAAGGGGTCATTCTCGTTGCCGCGACCAACCGGCCCGACGTGCTCGATCCGGCGCTCCTTCGTCCCGGCCGATTCGATCGCCGCATCGTGGTGAATCGCCCCGACGTGAAGGGCCGTGAAGGCATTCTCGCGGTGCACACGCGTAAGATTCCGATGTCCGACGATGTCGATGTGCCGGTGCTGGCGAGGGGCACGTCCGGGTTCTCGGGCGCCGATCTCGCGAATCTCGTCAACGAGGCCGCGCTGAACGCCGCGCGCTACAACCGCAAAACCGTGCGGATGATCGATTTCGAATTCGCGAAAGACAAAGTGCTGATGGGATCCGAGCGCCGCTCGATGATCATCAGCGAAGCGGAGAAAAAAATTACCGCGGTCCACGAAGCCGGGCACGCGCTGCTCGCCGTGTTGCTGCCCCACGCCGACGATCTGCATAAAGTGACGATCATCCCTCGAGGGATGGCTCTCGGCGTCACGCAGCAGCTGCCGGTGGATGAAAAGCATAACTACTCGAAAGACTATCTCGCCGATCAGATCGCGATTCTGCTCGGCGGCCGCATCGCCGAAGAACTCACGATGTCGGGAGCCATGACGACAGGCGCCGGCAACGACCTCGAGCGCGCCACCGAACTCGCGCGCCGGATGGTGTGTGAGTGGGGCATGAGCGAAGCGATGGGCCCGCTCACATTCGGCAAGAAGGAAGAGCAGATCTTCCTCGGCCGCGAGATCGCCCAGCATCAGGACTACAGCGAAGACACGGCCGAACGGATCGACCAGGAAGTGAAGCGGTTCGTCACGGAAAACTACGAGCGCGCGCGTAAGACGCTCGGCCACCATCAGGCGAGCCTCGAGAAGATTGCCGCCGAGTTGCTCATCCGCGAGGTGCTCGACGGCGAGCAGGTCCGCCGCATCGTCAGTGGCCTCCCTCTGGAAGAACTGAAGCCGGCCGCTGCCAGCGCCGCGCCGTCGCACGAGGAAGAGTCCGGTCGCCGCTCCAAAGAGCGTCCCGGCATCGTGCCGCCGCTGTCGGATCCACTTCCGCAGGAATAGGGGTAAGGGACAAGGGGCGAGGGGTAAGAGTCACGCGTGAACGCGCGTTCCGTTGCCCCTTACCCCTTGTCCTTTACCCCTATCATTGACACCTAGACCCTCATTCACCATCCCTCTCCCAGACGGACGCACGCTTCAGCTCGGAGAGCGTACGCTCGTGATGGGGATTCTCAACGTCACGCCCGATTCGTTCGCCGACGGTGGCTTGCATCTCGATCCTGGCGCCGCCGAAGCCGCTGCTGCCGAGATGGTGGCGCGGGGCGCCGATCTGATCGACGTCGGTGGCGAGTCGACGCGACCAGGCTCGGACGCGATATCCGACGAGGAAGAACGAGCCCGCATTGAACCGGTCCTGAAACGCCTCGCCAAAGCCATCCGTATCCCGATCTCCGTCGATACGTCGAAACCCACTGTCGCTGAAATGGCACTCGATCTCGGTGCTGCGCTCGTGAACGACGTGAGCGGGCTAAGGTATGATTCGGCTCTCGCACGGCTTGCCGCGCGCTACCGAGCGGGCATCGTTCTGATGCACGGCCGCGGCCGTTCGCGCGACATGTATCGCGAAGCGGTTTACGCGTCTGTGCCGCAGGAAGTTCGCGACGAGCTCCAGGCCAGCCTCGACCGTGCGCTGGCGGCGGGAGTTGCGCGTGAGGCGATTGTGCTCGATCCCGGGCTGGGATTTGCCAAGCGGCCCGAGCATAGCTTTGCGGCGCTGGCCGCGCTGCCGGATCTCGCGGCGCTGGGGTGCCCGCTGCTCGTCGGCCCTTCCCGGAAATCTTTTCTGACGGCGGCTATCGGCGATCGCCCGGCGCAGGGTCGAGACGTGGCGACGGCGGCTGCGGCGACGGCGGCCGTGCTCTTGGGCGCGCACATCGTCCGGGTGCACGCCGTGGCCGATATAGTCGACGCCGTTGCGGTCGCCGACGCGATACGGCGAGCACGTGTTGACTAAGCCGTCGATCAATCACTTCAAGATCCGGAGCGTAAGCGACGGCATCAAACAATGTTGAACTGGCTGCAGACCACCGTTGCGCGCATGCCCGCCATGACTTGGTGGGACGTGCTCGATATCGCCATCGTGTCGGTGGCGATCTACGAAATTCTGAAAGCCATTCGCGGCACCCGCGCGGTACAAATGGCGGTCGGGTCGGCGCTGCTCGCGTTGATGTTTTATATCTCCCGCTGGGGCCACCTGCAGACCGTCGACTGGCTCATCCGCAACCTGCTTGGGTACATCGTGTTTGCCGCCATCGTGCTCTTTCAAGCCGACATCCGGCGCGCGCTGGCCCATTTCGGCCGCGCGCCATTTTTTCGGTACTTTCTGACGCAGGAAGGCGCCGAGGAAACGATTGAAGAGATTGCCGTCGCCGCGACGCAGTTGTCGGCGCAGCGCGTCGGCGCCATCATGGTCGTCGAACGGCAGATCGGGTTGAGAAATTACATCGAGGCCGGCCTTCCCCTTGACGCGATGCTTACCTACGACCTGCTCGTGAGCATCTTTCAGCCGAAGTCGCCGCTCCACGACGGCGCGGTTATCGTGCAGAACGATCGCGTCGCGGCGGCCGCCTGTTTTCTTCCCCTCACGATCAATCCTCAGCTCGCGCGCAGTATGGGCACGCGCCATCGCGCGGCGATCGGGATCACCGAGGAAAACGATGCCGTGGCCGTGATCGTGTCGGAAGAGACCGGGCGGATTTCGATCGCGCTCGACGGACAGATTGAAGGACCGTTCAACGGCGATCAGCTGAAAGCGCGGTTGAAGGCCCTGATTACGCCGGGTGCGAAGTTCGTCGCTCGCGAGACGCGGCAGCCGGCGAGCAGTTGATGCGATATCACCCCTTCGCCTACTCCGGTTTGAAAATCGTCTCGGTGGCCTTCGCGGTCATGCTGTGGTTTATGGTGTCGTCGCAGCGCGCAGCGGTGGAGCGCGGACTACGAATTCCGCTGGAGCTGCAGAATCTTCCGGTGAACCTCGAGATGATCGAGCCGCCGCAGGAGTCGGTCGACGTGCGCGTCCGCGGCGCCGCCGATCTGCTGGGCCGGCTGGTCGCCGGCGATCTGGTCGCCACCGTCGACTTGAGCGCGGCGCAGCCGGGCCGCCGACTGTTTCATATTTCGACCGAACGCGTGAAGGCGCCGTTCGCGGTGGAGGTGACGCAGATTACGCCGGCCTCCATCGCCATCCGCTTCGAGCCGTCGGCCACGCGCATCGTGCCGATCCAGCCGTCGGTCGAAGGCGAGCCGGCGGTCGGATTCATCGTTGGCGAAATCACGGCCCAGCCCAGGCTCGTGGAAGTGGTGGGGCCCGAAAGCGCACTTCGCCGTGTCGAGGAAGCTATCACAGAGCCCATTTGGGTAGGGTCGGCATCCTCGGCGGTGAAATCGACCGTCGTGCTCGGCGTCGCCGAGTCTGGCGTGAGGGTGAAGACGACGCGCAGCGCCATTGTCACCGTCGCGATCGTCCCGGCACCCGAGACGCGAATGCTCTCCGGCGTGCCGGTGCGCTTGCGAAATCTGGCAACACGGCTCACAGCCCGGGTGGTGCCGGCCACCGTGACCGTGCGCGTGCGTGGCGTCAAAGCGGTCGTTGAGAAGCTGCGCGGCGCGTCGGTGGTGGCCTATGTTGATGTGAACGGCATTTCAGAAGGGGACTACGGATTGCCCGTACGTCTCGAGCAAAACAAAGACGTCGGCGTGGATCAAGTGGATCCCACGATCGTGAGCATACACGTTGAATAAATGACGCAGCTGTTCGGTACCGATGGAATCAGGGGCAAGGCGGGCACGTATCCACTGGATGTCGTCACCGTGCGGCGCGTCGGCGCCGCGCTGATCAAGGCGCTGCCTGACGGGCAGGCGAAGCTCCTGATCGGCCGCGACACACGCGAGTCGGGCGAGTGGATCATGCGAGAGCTGGCCCACGGCGCCCGCGCGCTGGGCGCCGACGTCCACAGCATTGGCGTGGCGCCCACACCGGCCGTGGCGTACCTGACGGGGTCGCTTCGATTCGATGCCGGTGTCGTCATCTCGGCGTCGCACAATCCCTTCGAAGACAACGGCATCAAAGTGTTCTCGGGCTCGGGGCAGAAGCACGGGGAACATTTCGAAGAGCGGATCGAGGCGCTCGTTGCCGACCATTCATGGCAGGTGCCGCCCGGTGACGCCGATGCGGTCGAGCATTCCGAGCATCTTCGCAAATATCTGGATCACGCCCTGACCGTACTGCCGAATCCCGGAAGGTTGATGCCGCTTCGGGTGGCAGTCGATTGCGCGAATGGCGCGATGAGCGCGGTCGCGCCGGCGCTGTTCAGGGAACTCGGATTCGATGTCACGGTGATTGCGGCCGAGCCCGACGGGCGGAACATCAATCAGGGTGTGGGATCGACCCACCCGGAAGTGCTCGCACGAACGGTGCAGCGCGGCGGATATCGGCTTGGCGTGGCCTTCGACGGTGACGGCGATCGCGCGATTTTCGTCGACGGCACCGGACGTGTTCTCGATGGCGATCACGTCATGTTCATGTGCGCCAAGCAGATGAAGGCCGAACGCCGGCTTCGCGGTGATGCTGTCGTCGCCACGGTGATGAGCAACATCGGCCTCGAGCTCGCGCTGAACAAAGAAGGCATGGAACTGCTGCGAACGGCTGTCGGCGACAAATACGTGATGGAGGAAATGCAGAAACGGCATCTATCGCTCGGCGGTGAGCAATCGGGACACCTCATTTTTGCCGAGTATTTGTTCACCGGCGACGGCCTCATCACGGCGCTGAACGTGTTGCACACGATGGCCGCGACCGGTCGCGAGCTCGCCGATCTCGCCGACGATCTGAAGACGTATCCGCAAGTTTTGATCAACGTCCGCGTGCGGGAGAGGGTCGATCTGAAGACGATTCCTCAGGTGGCGGCCACGATGAAGAAGGTGGAGGAGCAACTCCGTGGGCATGGCCGCCTATTGGTGCGCTTTTCGGGCACCGAACCGCTCGTGCGTGTCATGCTGGAAGGCAGGGACAAGGGCGAGATCGAGGCGCTGGCGTCTGAAGTCGTTGATGTCGTGCGGGCCCATCTGAATTGACGATGGTCAAGCTGTCCGTGAATGTGAACAAGGTGGCGACGCTTCGCAACTCGCGTGGCGGCGCCTTGCCGAGCGTGATCGACGCCGTGAAGGTTTGTGTGAAGGCGGGCGCGCCCGGCATTACGGTTCATCCGCGATCCGACGAGCGTCATATCACCGCGGTCGATGTTCATGCAATCGCCGCTGAATTGAAAAAAACCGGGAAGAACGTCGAGTTCAATCTGGAAGGCGATCCTCGCCCAGGTTTTCTCGATCTCGTCGTCGACGTTCGTCCGGCGCAGTGCACGTTGGTGCCGGTAAAACCAGGAGAGATCACCAGCCAGGCGGGATGGCATCCGGACACGTCGAGGTCGACGTTGCGGCCGGTGCTCGACAGGCTGAAGAAAGAAGGCGTGCGTGTGAGTCTGTTCGTGGAGGCCGAGCCCGATGCCATCCGCTGGGCGGCCGATATGGGCGGCGATCGCATCGAGCTGTACACGGAGCCGTTCGCGCGCGAGTTTCACGCGGGGCGCGTACGAGGCGAGGCAACCTTCAGGACATTTGTGCAGGCCGCCGAGTTGGCCCACTCGCTTGGGCTTGGGGTGAACGCCGGACACGATCTCGATCTCCACAATCTTCCGTTGTTCAAGACGCTGCCATATCTCGAGGAAGTCTCAATTGGACACGCGCTCATCAGCGACGCGCTCTTTGTTGGATTGGACCGCGCCGTGGGCGACTACCTGAATGCGCTTCGGTAACGCCGCCACCGGCGTCGCCGGCGTCATCCTCATCGCATGGGTGCTCGTGCCTCTCCAGGCCGCTCCAGGTCGCCGCATTGCGATTCGCACGGAAGACGGCGTGTCGTTGACGGGCGCCTACTACGAGCCGTCGAGGCGTCCGGCGCCGGGCGTCGTGTTGCTGCATATGCTGCACAGGACGATCGACGACTGGGACAGCGCGGCTCAGCATCTCGCCGACGCGGGTTTCGCCGTAGTGGCGATCGATTTTCGACCTTCGGCGTCCGACGATCTCAGCCCGCTTCTGCTCGATGTGAAGGCCGCAAAAGCGTTCCTTCGCGAGCGGCCGGAAGTCGTGCCGGCATCAATTGGGATTGCCGGCGCCTCGATCGGCGCGAATCTCGCCGTGCTGGACGCCAGCGACGATCCTGCGGTGCGATCGATTGCCTTGCTCTCGCCGGGGCTCGACTATCGAGGTCTGAGAATTGAAGGCGCGATGAGGAAATACGGCGGCCGCCCGGCGATGCTGGTGGGCAGTACGAAAGATCCGTATGCCTGGCGATCGATTCGGCTGCTCGCGACGATCGGCCCGGGGACGAGGGAAGTGCGGCTTAGCGACATCGTGGCGCACGGCACCGTTCTGCTTGCGCGCGATCAGGACCTGATGTCGGCGTTGGTGGACTGGTTTCGACGTACATTATGATGGTTCCTGAATGAAGTTAGAGTCCGTGGTCTACGCCGTTGCGGGGGTGTTTTTCGGCTTGATTGTCGGCTGGATCATCGGCAGCCAGCAGGCGTCTCCGTCGCCGCGTGCGGCGATGGCGGCGAACGTGGAAAGCGCTGCGCCCGAGCCGGCGTCGCAGTCGGCGACGCTGCCGGGAACGCCTGCGCCGGCGGTCCTCGACCAGACAAAAGTGCAGGCGCTGCAGGCCATCGTCGATAAAGATCCAAAGAATGCCGCGGCGCGCTCGCAGCTTGCCAATCTCTACTACGACGCGGGCCGCTACACAGATGCGATCAAGTGGTACACCGAATCACTGGCGCTGAACCCGAAGGACGTCGACGTCAGCACCGATCTTGGCGTGAGCTATTACTACAACAACGAGCCCGATCGCGCGATCACGCAGCTCGAGCATTCGCTGCAGATGAATCCGTCTCACACCAAGGCGCTGCTGAATCTCGGTGTCGTGCGCGCATTCGGCAAACAAGACCTCAAGGGCGCTACCGACTCCTGGAAGAAACTGGTTGAAGTGGCACCGCAGAGCCCGGAGGGCCAGCAGGCCAAGCAAGCACTCGACAGCCTTTCGTCGGCTCACGGAAGGCTCGGTCAATGAGTACCCGCGCCGAAGATGCATTTCGCGCAGACATTGTCGAGGTCGGCAGGCGCCTGTACGCGCGCGCCTACGTCGCGTCAAACGACGGTAACATCAGCATCCGCCTCGATGACAACACCATCCTGACGACGCCCAAAAGCGTGTCGAAGGGATTCATGACGACAGACATGATGGTCGTCGTCGATCTCGAGGGAAAGAAAATCCGCGGCACGCGCGATGCGTCTTCAGAATTGCTGATGCATCTCGAGGTGTACAAGAATCGCCCCGACGCTCGAGCCGTCGTGCACGCGCATCCGCCGACCGCGACGGGCTTCGCCGTGGCGGGCATCCCGCTCGACCGCGCGGTCCTGGCCGAAGTTGTCACCACGCTGGGAAGTATTCCGATTGTGGAGTACGGCACACCGTCGACGCCGGAGTTGCCGGCGGCCGTGCGGAAGTACATCAAGGCGTACGACGGCCTGCTGCTCGCCAACCATGGCGCGCTGACAGTCGGTCCAGACGTGTTCGGCGCGTACTACAAAATGGAAACGATCGAGCACTTCGCCAAGATCAGTCTCGTGGCGCGGCAGCTCGGCCGCGAGTATTTGCTCTCGCGCGACGAAGTGACCAGACTGCAGGATTTGCGTGGTAACTACGGGATTAAATCGCCGGCGCCGATTTGCGCCGACCCTCCGACACGCTCAGGGTCGTTCGGAGCGGATTCGACGAACGATCAAGCGAACTGCCAGATTGTCGAGGCGCCGTCGGCGCGCGGCGCGCGTCTCATTCCCACCGATCCGGCGGATTTGGATGGGGAAATTCGGCTATCATACCGCGAGCTTACGGCCCTCATTGAGGACGCTGTGAAGGCTCTGCTTGGAGGTCAGCATGGGTGAAGCACTGGGCATGATCGAAACCAAAGGACTCGTCGCCATGATTGAGGCGGCGGATGCCATGGTGAAGGCCGCCAAGGTGACGCTGGTGGGATGGGAAAAAATCGGCGCCGGCTATGTCACCGCGATCGTGCGGGGCGATGTCGCCGCCGTGAAAGCCGCCACGGATGCCGGCGCAGCCGCGGCGCGCCGCGTCGGCGAGCTGGTGTCGGTGCATGTCATTCCGAGACCGCACGCGAACCTCGAAGACGCGCTGCCCATCGGCAAGTCGGGCGTGAAGGCCTAGCTGAGAGCTGAGAGCTGGAAGCTGGGAGCTTCATGATACTAGCCAAAGTGGTCGGCACGGTTGTGGCGACCCGCAAGGATCCGCGCCTGGTGAGCACCAAGCTGCTCATCGCACGGCCGATGGACCCAAAAGGCAAACCCGAAGGCAATTATCTGGTGGCGATCGATACGGTGGACGCCGGCTTCGGCGAGACCGTGCTGATCGTCAGCGGCAGCTCCGCGCGCATGGCGTCGGGTCTGAAAGATTGCCCCGTCGACGCTGCCATCGTGGGCATCGTCGATGAAATCGAAATCAAAGACTGATGAAGACTACGCAGACCGTCGATCACTCCAAGATCCGGAGCGTAAGCGACGGCACGCGCGCGGATTAACCAATGCAAATTGGACGAGTCGTCGGCACCGTCGTCCTGAATAATCAGAACGACACGCTCAACGGCGTGACGCTGCTGCTCGTGCAGCCGATGTCGTCCTCGCGAGAGCCGGTGGGCCGCGTCATCGTCGCCGCCGATTCTGTCGGCGCCGGCGTCGGTGAAGACGTGTTCTTCGTGCGCGGTAAGGAAGCGAGCTTTCCGTTTTCTCCCAAAGAAGTCCCGGCCGACGCCGGCATCGTCGGAATTATCGATCACTGGAACCTCGGGTAGTCGTCCCATGATTATCGCTCGTGTTACCGGCACCGTTGTCGCCACGCAAAAAAATCGCAAGCTCGAGGGCGCAAAACTGCTGATGGTGCAGCCGCTGACGCTCGAGGATACGCCCCGCGGGGGCGAGTTGCTTGCGGTCGATGGCGTAGGCGCCGGTGTGCACGAGAAGGTGCTCATCGTGCTCGAAGGGCGTGCCGCGAGCGATGCGATTGGACAGAAAGGCGCGCCGGTCGACGCTGCCATCATCGGTATTGTTGATACTGTGGATCTGCCATGAACGAACAAGACGTTCGCGCCCTCGTGCGCGAGGCGATCGAGCGGCATCTTGGACGGCCGACAGCAGGAAACGAAACCCGGGGTCTGACCCCGTGTTCGGACCACGCCAGCCACATGCTTCTAAAGGTCGTGTCAGGCAGCGAAGCCGACGACGGGATGTGCGTGATCGAGCCTGCGGTCCGGTGCAATCACTGCGGGTTCTGCCAGTCGTACGGACACTAGTCTCTTCGATTTCAATGACCAAGCCTTCGATTCTCGTCACCTATAAACTTCCCTCGTCCGCCATCGCGCCGCTCGAAACCGTCGCCGACGTCGACGTCTTTCGAGACGGTGTGCTGTCGCGCGAACAACTGTTGCAGCGCGTGAAAGGAAAGCAAGGCCTCGTCGTCGCGGCGCTCGACAAGATCGATAAAGACGTGATCGACGCGGGAAGCGATCTGAAAATCATCGCCAACGTGGCGGTGGGCTACAACAACCTCGATGTGCCGTACGCGCGTTCGAAAGGCATCATCCTGACGAACACACCGGACGTGCTGACCGAGGCCACTGCCAATATGACGATGACGCTGATCCTTGCGGCGACCCGGCGCATCGTCGAGGGCGATCGTCTCGTTCGCCGCGGGGACTGGAAAGGCTTCTCGCTCGATTTCATGATCGGCTCGGATATCAAAGAGAAGCAGCTGGGCATCGTCGGTCTCGGGCGCATCGGGAGGGCGGTGGCGGAGAAGGCCAGGCAGTTCGGCATGAAGATCGCGTATCACAATCCCTCGGCGCGGACCGTGCCGGGATATGAAAGCATGTCGCTTGATCAGCTTCTCGCGACCTCTGATGTGATTTCCGTCCACGTCCCGCTGTCTCCGCAGACCCGGCATCTGATTGATCGCACCGCATTCTCGCGAATGAAGCGGTCCACATATTTCATCAACACGTCGCGTGGGCCCGTCGTCGACGAAGACGCGCTCGCGTGGGCGTTGCGCGAAGGCATCATCAAAGGCGCTGCGCTCGACGTGTACGAGGAAGAGCCGAATGTCCATCCGGGCCTGCTCGCGCTCGAGAACGTCGTGCTCGTGCCGCATATGGCGAGCGCCACGGCGGAGACGCGTGCGGCCATGTACGATCTCGTCGCCCGCAACGTGGTCAACGTGCTCGCCGGCAAGCCGCCCCTGACGCCAATACCTTGAGAGGGGTGAGCAGCGAGGGGCGAGGAGTAAGGCGACACGTGAGGCTTCGGACGCCGTCTGCCCAGAACGTCGAGAGCGTCATGCGCAAGCTCGCAGTCGCGATGACGGGACTCGAGCTGCCCGCGATCGAAAAAATCTCCACATCGCGCGAAGAAGATCCGTTCCAGGTCACGATCGCGACGCTGCTGTCCGCGCGCACGCAAGATGCGACAACCTACGCCGCGTCGGAGCGGCTATTCGCGAAAGCGAGCACGCCGGCAGCCATGTCGAAGCTGACGGTGAAGCAGCTCGAGAAGCTGATTTATCCCGTCAGCTTCTACCGTTACAAAGCCCGATACATCAAGGCGACCTGCCAGAAGCTGTTGAAAGATTTCGGCGGACGGACGCCGGCGACGATGGAAGAGTTATTGACGCTGCCTGGCGTTGGGCGCAAGACCGCGAACCTCGTGCTCATCCTGGCTTATCAGAGCGTGAAGAACATCTGCGTCGATACGCACGTCCATCGGATCGCAAATCGGCTGGGCTGGGTGAAGACGAAGACGCCTGACGAGACTGAACAGGCGTTGTACAGCGCGACCGAGCCGCGATGGTGGCCTTACATCAATTTATATTTGGTGACGTGGGGACAGAACGTGTGCCGGCCGGTCTATCCGCGGTGTCCCTCATGCGCGATTCGCGATCTGTGCCCGCGCATCGGCGTCAGGGTCGTCAGCAAGACGCTGCCGCCGCCGATTACGCTCGAGGTGTAGCGTCAGCCTCGGTCGGCAACGGCGGCATGGGATCGTTCGAGTCCGGCCAACGCCGCCGGCTGAGATACGCGAGGGCGAGTGCGAGGCCGAACCGTCGAGGAATGGTGAGCGCCAGCGGCAGCACGAGCGCAGCGAAAAAGGGCACGCCCACTTTCCAACTCGTTACCCTGAATCCGAAGTACACAAAAATGATGCCGATCGCGAGCGGAATGCGGTCGGTGACGATCCACACCCACCAGACGTCGCCGTAGTCGCGCTCGTAGAGATAGCCACACGCCGGGCAAATGCCGTACGGCTTGTTCCACTTGATGAAGATCGGGCCCTTGCCGCAGTGCGGGCATGTCTTGGCCCATCCGCGTTTGATGGCCAACCAGAAATCTATTCGCTGCCGCGGAGAAGCAGCACTGGCGTCCATTCCTGAGTGTAGTCCGGAGTGACGACATTCGCGATGTGCGGGTAGGTGTCGATGAACGCCTTCGAATAGCGGCCCGGGATCGGCTCGCCCAGCTGGTTCTTGATCATGACCGCGTTCACAACGCCCTTGGCCGAATGGTGGTTATTGAAATACAGATAGAACTTTTTCACGAGGCGCCGCGCCGCATCGGCCGTTTCGGCAATCGGCTTCAGCTCGTCGGCCGAATACAAATAGTTATACCGATCCTCGGACTTGTCGTGCTTCCACCACTGCGCCGCATTACGGCCATGCAGGCGCATGTAATAGAACCCAGCAACGTTCGGCAACTGGTTCTGTCGAATCGACAGCTTGAATTTCGGTTCGTCGATTTGCGTCATCGCGGCGCCGTGCGCGTTCAGGAGCGACATCGTGGCGTCGAAGCCGTCGCTCCAGCTTCGATGCCGCAGCTCCACCGCGATTGGATAATCGTGAAATCGACGAAGCAGCGCATCGAGATAGGCCTGCGATTGCGGCGACTGCTTGAAGCTCGGCGGAAACTGCGCGAGCAGCGCGCCAATCTTGCCCGCTTTGGCCAGCGGGTCGATGCCGCGGCGATAGACGTCGATTTCAGGATCGTCCATCTGCGGCACGCCCGGCACATCGGGGTGCGTAAATTTTTTGTAGAGCTTGAGCGAGAACTCGAAATCTTGCGGTGTGCGATCGGCCCAGGTCTGCGCGACGTTCGCTTTGGGCTGGCCGTAGAAGGTCGTATTGATCTCGACCGTGTTGAAATGCTCCGCGTAGTACGCGAGTTCGTCGAATGACTTGCCGCGGCCGCGCTTCGGCGGGTAGAACACGCCGGTCCAGGCGCCGTTGCCCGACGGGTAGTTCCATCCAGATGTCCCGATTCGCAGGTTGCTCATGCCGTGATTTTAGACGCTAAAATGGTCCTGTCGTGCTGACCGTCAACGAGATCTTCTATTCGATCCAGGGGGAATCGACCTTCGCCGGCAAGCCGTGCGTGTTCGTTCGGCTGACGGGCTGCGACCTGCGCTGTTCGTGGTGTGACACGCCATATGCGTTTAGCGAGGGGCAGAAGATGTCGATCGACGCCGTCCTCCAGCAGGTCGACACCTACGGCAGCCCGCTGGTGGAAGTCACCGGGGGCGAGCCGCTGCTTCAGGAAGATGTGTACCCGCTGATGGAACGTCTGCTGCAAAGTGGGCGCACTGTGCTGCTCGAGACGGGCGGCCAGATCGACGTCAGCCGCGTGCCAGGCGCCGTCATCAAGGTGATGGATGTGAAGTGCCCGGCCAGCGGCGAGTCCGACAAGACTGAGTGGGGAAACATCGATCGGCTGGGATCGCGCGATCAGGTGAAGTTCGTCATCAAGGATCGCGGCGACTACGAGTTTGCGCGCGACACGCTCGCCCGGCACGCGCTCGAGCGGCGGTGCGCGGCGGTGCTTTTTTCACCCGTTCATGGTGTGCTCGAGCCCAAAGCGCTGTCAGAGTGGATTCTCGAAGATCGACTCCCGGTCCGCCTTCAGCTGCAAATTCACAAACATATCTGGGGCGCGAACGTCCGCGGCGTGTAGCGCCACCTGACACGATGACGAAAGCGATCGTACTGCTGAGCGGCGGCCTCGATTCCTATACGGCAGCGGCCATCGCGCGCGAACAGGGATTCGAGATCTACGCGTTAACGGTGAAATACGGCCAGCGGCACGCACACGAAATTCAGGCAGCACGAAAAGTCGCCGAAGCGCTGGGCGTCACGGCGCATCGCGAGCTGGCGGTCGATCTCGGATCGGTCGGCGGATCGGCCCTCGTCGGCGACGGCGACGTTCCCAAGAGCGGACCCGATCCACACATCATCCCCGTCACCTACGTGCCCGCGCGCAACACCGTGATGCTGTCGCTCGCGCTGGCGTGGGCGGAAGTGATCGGCGCGTTCGATATTTTCATCGGCGTGAATGCGCTCGATTATTCGGGCTACCCCGACTGCCGCCCCGAATACATCGACGCGTTCGAGCGCATGGCGACGCTGGCGACAAAGGCCGGCGTGGAAGGCGGTCGGTTTCACGTGCGCGCACCGCTCATCTCGATGAGCAAGGCCGAAATCATCGGTCAAGGCGTGCGGCTTGGCCTCGACTACAGCATCACGCACAGCTGCTACGATCCAGGTCCACACGGCGTTCCATGCGGGCGATGCGACAGCTGCGTGCTGCGTGCCAAGGGTTTTCAGGAAGCCGGTCTGAAAGATCCACTCATCGCCGCGGTGCCGTCTTGAGCTCCGATCGTCTTTACTACACCGATTCATATACGATCGAGTTCGACGCCGTCGTGCGCGATATCGTGAAGCAAGGCGACCGCTGGATTGCCACGCTCGATCGCACGGCGTTCTATCCGACGTCCGGGGGTCAGCCGTTCGATACAGGAACGCTCGGGGCCGCGACGGTTGTGGACGTCTTCGATCAGGAAGACGGGACCGTCGGTCACGCGATCGATCGCGAACTGGAAAGGAACTCGCGCGTGCGCGGCCACGTCGATTGGGATCGGCGTTTCGACCACATGCAGCAACACACGGGTCAGCATCTGCTGTCTGCCGCATTCGACAAAGAGCTGGGCGCGAAGACCGTCGGGTTTCATCTGGGCACCACGTCTGCCACCATCGATCTCGACAAAGAACTCTTGGCCGAACACATCGCCGCGGGGGAAGCGGTGGCCAACACGGTGCTGTGGGAAGACCGCGAGACCTGTGTGACCTTTGTGACGGCGAGCGAAGCGGCCAAACTGCCGCTGCGCAAAGACCCTACGCGCCAAGGAGATCTTCGCATCATCGAGATCAAAGGCTACGATCTGTCGGCCTGCGGCGGCACACACGTCTCGCGAACGGGAGCCATCGGAATGATCGCCGTCGTGGGCTTCGAAAAATTCAAGGGCGGCACGCGCCTCGAGTTCGTGTGTGGCCGCCGTGCACTGCGCGCCTATCGAGGCCTGAGGGACGCCGTGAACGGCGGCGTGCGCCTGTTGTCGGTACTGCCGGAAGAGCTTCCGTCGGCCATCGAGAAACTGCAGACCGCGAGCAAGGCACAGCAAAAAACGCATGAGGCGCTTCATGCCCGGCTGGCGACCCACGAGGCCTCGGCTCTGGCGGCGAAGGGACAGAAAATCGGTAGCGTCACGCTCGTCGCCGAAGCGTTGCTGGGATGGGACGCTAGCGGATTGAAGAAGCTCGCTTCGGCTATCACGTCGAATCCGGGAATGGTGGTTGTGCTCGTGACGTCAGAGTCGCCATCGCTTGTCGTGGTGGCGCGCTCGCAGGATCTCGCGCTCGACACCGGTACGGTCTTGAAAGCACTGCTGGAACGTTTCGGCGGGAAGGGCGGCGGCAAAGGTTCGATGGCGCAAGGCGGCGGCTTAAGCGGCGCGACCGCGGATATTCTCGCAGCCGGGCGAGAAGCGGCGTTTCCGGAGGACAAAGAACCTAGTGGAGCGCCCACGCGATAAACCGTTCAATGTAGTACAGCGAAATCTGCCCGCCCAGCCCGTTGGGCACGAGATCAAAGGCGTGCTCGGACCACGGAAGCTCCAGCAGAACTGATGTGTTCCCGCCCCTCTTCAACGCTCGATCGATCTGTCTCCCGAAACGCGCCTCGACGGTGTGATCGCGTGAGCCGTAGATATGCAGTGTCGGCGGGACGCGGCCCGATGCGTAGGTGACTGGCGAGGCATGACGATATCGCTCCGGCATTTGATCGGGTGTCCCGCCAAGGAAGGTTTCGAGCACGCCGCGGACATTCAACGGGTCGGGGTGCGGAGGATGACGCCAGCCGTCGGCGAGGTCGACCGGTCCATACAGATTCACCACTGCCCTGATTGAAGACGGCGCCTCGTTGTAGGCCATTCGCATCGCGAGCTGCGCGCCCGACGAGCGGCCCACGAGCGCAATGCGCGTGGGATCGCCGCTGTAGGCGGGTGAGTGTTCCGCCACCCAGATAAGCCCGCTTCGCACGTCCTCGAGCTGCTCGGGCCAGCGCCAGGCCGGCGCATGGCGGTAGTCAATGGCCACGACCACATAACCGCGCGACGCAAAATAGCGAGCGAACCCGTCAAAGCTCGACGGCGAGCCGTTCTGCCAGGCCCCGCCATAAATCTGGACGAGAATAGGAAATCGTCCTCGTGTTGTCGGGCGATAGAGATCCAGCGTCAGTGGCACGCCATCCGGTTTCGCGAATTCAATTCCGCGTGTGACGATCGCATCGTCGGGCTCTGCTGCCCTGAACACGGCCCGAACGTCGACGGCCTTAGCGCGCATGCCCGGCTGCCTGGTGAGTGGAATCGATTCCATCGCGGCGTCGAATCTGGTGAGCGTGGAGGGGATTTGCGCGAGCGGCACGAGCGAAACGCACGTCGAGACCAACGCGAACACCAGCGCCAGTCGAGCGACGCCGAATTGTTTCGCCCTGATGGCGGCGACAGGTAACAACAGGAGCGATCCGATGAGCAGAACCGGGCTCGCCTCTGGAGATCCGACACCGAACGGCAGGAGCCACGCGTTCGGTGCAGGGATGACAATCCAGACGGACGCGAACAGCATCAGGCCGGTCGCCAGGAGAACGAACCAATACACAAGTTTGGTCACGCGCCGTTTATCGCTTGAATGTCGTAAGACGAATCAGCGCCTTGTCTGTCGCAGCGTCGATGTCGGCTGGCGGTGAGCTGAAGTTGTTCGCGATGATCGAGAACACCAGCGTCTTGCCGTCGGCCGTCTGAACGTAGCCGGAAAGCGCGCGCGCGTTGTCGATGGTTCCACTCTTGGCCTGAACCTTGCCCTCTGCAGGCGTTCCACTCAGTCGCCTGGCCAGCGTGCCCTCGCGGCCGGCAATCGGCAGCGTTCTTACAAACGATAGCGCGTGCGCCGCACGCTCATGCATCTGCTGGAGGATGCGAACCAGCGCGTCGGCCGTCACGTAGTTGTAGCGCGACAACCCAGACCCGTCGGCCAAGATGTAGCTGTCGTCGGCCACGCCCAGTCCCCGCAGCGCGTCGCGAGCAGCAGGCTTGCCGATGGTTTTGAGCAGCATCTCCGCATACTGATTCTGGCTGACCTTCATCATCGACGCGGCCAAGTCGCTCAAGCTCGGTGACTGACGAACGGCCAGGACTCGTGCCCCCGCTTCATTCGGCTTCGGAGAAAGCTCGTCGATGTCCACTGCGGCGCCGCCTACCTGAATGCTCTCCGCGATCAACGCTGCGCGAAACGCCCGGACAAAAAAATCGGTGGGGTTATCGACCGACGCCGTTCTCGCGAAGGGTGCCGTCTTTGCGGGAATCTGACCCTGCACGACCACGTGCGACGATCCCGGCAGTCGCTGCAGCGTCAGCATGCCTGTGCCGTTTTCGCCGACCGTCGTGAGTCTGTTGTCGATCTCGAGCTGACTGCCGTCGGGCCGCACTTGAATCGCAACCGGATCGCCGGCCGACGCGCCGGCGCGTATGACGAGGTCGACTGACCCTTCGTTGTATTCGAGCGCGGTGACAGGTGCGGAGTAGCCATAGGGCAGATTGTCGATCGACCACCCGTCGCCCAAGCCGCGATCGTCGAACAGGTCGTCATCGCCGATGATGCGTCCATCAATAATCCGAAGGCCGGCATCTGACAGCTGCCGCGCAAGCGCGCGCAGCGCGCCGGGCTCGTCGCTGCGCTCACTGATGCTTGGATCGCCGCCGCCGACGACGATGAGATCGCCACGCAGTACGCCGGACTCGACCGCGGCAGACGAGATCAGCTTCGTTTCGAATCGGTGCTCCCAGCCCAGCACTTCGGCCGCCGAGGCGAGCGTGAGGATTTTCATGTTGGATCCGGGCATCACGAGCTTGCCTGGATTCAGCGCGAAGACTGGCTCATCAGAATCGAGGGGGCGAATCAGGACGCTCCAGAACGATCGATCGAATTGGGGGGCGTTGAAAATAGCGTTGAGATCGCGTTGGAGGCTGACGAGCGCTGATGCCGGCTCGACTGCACGGGGCGGCGGCGTGACGGACACTCGCGCACCGCCGCACGACTCGAGAACGACGAGAGCAATGAGGGCGAGTGAAGGGCGCTTCACCCGTTCATCTTACTGAATAGAATCGAGTTTCTTGATGGCTGCTTCGTATTTGCCCGATTCGACCTTCAACGCGCCTGGTTGATCGCGACGAACGGCGTACACATCCGAGCCGTGCTGACCGAGGGTGACGCGCTCTTCTTTTTTGCCATCATCAAACTTCACGGTAATCGTGGCCGCCGGCGCGTTCAAGCCCATGGCCGGATCGATCGTGTCGATGGCGGCGTTGGCCCGCAGGTTCGAGAACTCGAGCAGCGCGCCTTCGAAGTTGCTCGCATCGACCGGTTTCTCGGCTGGCACGACCTGCTTCCAGGTATCGTTGCCGTTCGGCTCTTTCGCCTTCACCCGCTCGAACGCCCGCGTGTCTTTGCCGCGCGTAATCTCGAATCGCGACGTGTTGAACGGCCGGAAATCAAAAATCTCTTTTCGACGAAGATCGAACGGTTTCTTCCGGAGCTCCTCAGCCAGTCCGTTGGCCACGGTAAACACGGCGGACCTCGACGGATCGCGTGCCCAGAAGCTCCCCGCATCGCCGGCTTTTCCGAGCTCGAAGGTGACCTTCTGCGTACCCGTACCGATGATGGCCGTCACTTCCGGCTTGTCGAGACCGTACGGCTTCAAATCCTTCAGGTCTTCGGCCTTGTCCTTCAGTGTGGTCATTTGGGCGGCCTGCAGCTGTCCAAGCACGCCCTGCACGCTTACGTAGTCGGCCGGCGCCTGAATCGGCTTCACCATCTTCCACTCTTCGCCGGATTTCTCCAGACGGATCGTCTGATTCTTAGAAACGAGCTCCAACGAATCGACCTTGTCCTGCTGGAACTTCAGTGCCGTTTTGTCGCGAAGGTCGAACGTGGTGCGAGTGAACGTGGTATCGGCAGAGGTGCCGACGAGAAACACGCGCTTGTCGGTCGGCAGCTTGGCGTACACGCCGACGCCGGTTGGGCTTTTGTCGCCGAAGAGAATCTGCTTGGGCGTCTTCTCGCCACTGACGTTGAACGTGACGTCTATCCGGGGCTCTGCGAGCCCATAGCTTTTCAGATCGGCGGCATTCTCCTCGACGAGGCGGTCTTCCTCGAGGGTCGCGAGATTGGTGACGATGTCGTTGACGGCATTTTGATCGGCAGGCGCGGCAACAGGCTTCACGATGGTCCAGCCGCCCGTCTCTTTCTTGAGAGCGGTTGCGTCGCCGCCGGAGATTTTGATCTCGACCTGATCGATTTTCCCCGTCTCGTAGGAGAACACCTTCTTCTTGGCGTTCTCATCGACGACCGGTTTCTTCGACTCGACGAAGTAAATGTAGGCGCCGAACGCCACGGCGACAACGAGCAGAATCACTGTCGATCGTCCGCGCATCTATCGCCTCTGCCACCAGGTATAGACACCCGATCCGAGCACAAGGCCCGGGATGATCAGGAGCGAGAGCAGGAGAATCATGCGCTGCTGATCCGGGCTCAGCGAGATGCGTCGGTCGTCTTCGGCTCGTGGATGGATCGAGATGAGATCTTCCTGCAGCGCCAGCCAGTTGGTGATGTTGACGAACAGGTCCGAATTGCCCGGCACGCCGGCCACGGCGTTGGACGCGAAGTCGGAATCGCCCATGACCACGACGCGCATTTGCGGTTTTTTCGGTGCATCTTCGGGCTTACCCGACTTCGCGGCCGGCGCCGCTTCGGCAGGCGTTGGCGCGTCCATGGCAAGCGTGAGCCCGATCGTGATGGGGCCTTTGTGATCGCCGGCTTTTTCATCCAGCGAGACTTTGCCGCCCGCTCCGAGCGACTTCAGATCGGCTTCCGACCAGCTTCGCTCGGTGGTCTTGATCAAATCCTGCGTGTTTGCGCTCGGACCGAGATTCGTGTCGGCCACGCCCTTGACCGATTGTGCCAGCGGGAACGCGGTGAAGGTATGAAAGTCTTTGGTAATCGGATGATCCGGATAGCTCATGGCGACCGGGATCGTCGCATCCTGCGATACGCCGCTCACGTCGAGCACGACGTCGTGACCCATGCTGATGCCCCACTCCTTTAACAGCGCTTCCACGTTCGGAACGGGGCGCATCGTGGCGCCGAACACGGGGTCGAGCATGAACAGGGCTTTGCCGCCCTTGCGCAAATACTTCTTGATGGCGTCGATCTCGGCCGGCAGGTAATCCGATGTGGGGCCCGCGATAATCAGGACCGACGCGTCGGCAGGCACTTCCGGCGTCTGCGCCAGCGTGATCTTGTCGACGCCGTAGTTATCGCGCTTCAGCACATCAAGCGCGCTCGAATACCCATTGCGATCGGAACCCGCGCTGTCGTGCTCGCCGTGTCCCTGGACGAAATACGCCTTCGCCTCTTTCCCCGTCGTCACTCTGATGAGCGCGTTGGTCAGCTCCTGTTCGCCGTCGTTCATCACACGCTCGCGCCGTCCGCTCTGCTCGAACACCACGGTGCCGTAATTCTGCACTTCGAGTTCTTTGACGCGGCCTGGATTTCTATCTGGATCGAGGTACTCGACCTGCAGGTTCTTGGCCGCGAACTGATACTTGTCGAGCGCCTCGTGGAACCTTTGAAATCTGGTGGGCAAATCGACGACCGTGACCTTCACCGGCGCTTTGAGGCCGGCCAGTACCTTCAAGCTCTGATCGGACAACGTGTTCGATTTGGTTGCGGTCAGGTCCCAGCGTTTGTCGCGCCGGTCGACGAGGTAATTCAGCGCCACGAGGATCACGAGCACGGCAACGACGCTGAGGCTGGCCATGGCGCTGAACCGCGCCTGCCGCCTGCTGAACGAGCGGCCGATCTCGCGCCACTGACTCAGCGTGTAAAGAAGGACACAGACCAGGCCGGCAATGGCGGCCCAGTAGGCATACTGATCCCATTGCGGACGGAACATACGAATGGCCACGCCGCCAAAGACCAGCAGCGTGCCCAGCCAACCCAAGACTCCAAAAATAATGTTCAGCATCAACTCACCCGCGCCAGCGTTCGCTGTCGACCGACTTGGCGGTCAGGAACAGGCCGAAGCTGATGAAGCTCAAGTAATACACCACGTGTTTCAAATCGATCACGCCTTTGGTGAAATCGTCGAACCGATCCGTGAGCGAGAGCGCCTGCAGCACTTTCTGCATCGTCGGCCCGGCCGATTCCTGCATCCAGCCGATCGTCCACAGAAGGAGCAGCACCACGAAGGTGATCATGCCGGCCACGATCTGGTTTTTCGTCAGGCTCGAAATCAGCAGGCCGATCGAAATGAAGGAGGCGCCCATGAGGAACAGGCCAAGGTAGCCGCTCACGATCGGCTTCCATTCGGGATTCCCGTAGACAAAGAGAATCGCCATGTGAATGGTCGTGACCGCCAGCATCATGAAGTAGAGCCCTACGGCGCCGAGAAACTTGCCCATGATGATCTGGAAATCGGTGACTGGCGAGGTCAGCAGCAACTCGATGGTGCCTGACCGCTTTTCTTCGGCGTAGGTCCGCATCGTGATCAAGGGCAGCACGAACAGCGCGACGACGCTCACGTTCTGAAACAGCGGCCGGATGGCCATGTTGTGGATGTTGATCTGGCCTTGTCCCGGCATGCCCATCTGCATGCTGGCGCGGACGAAGAAATCGATCGACACCACATAGAAATAACCGAAGACGAGCGCGAAGAAGCCGATGATGACGTAGGCGATCGGCGACGCGAAGTACGACTTCAGTTCTTTCTCCGCGATTGCGAGGATGTTACCCATTCTGTTCAACTCCCGCCGCGGACGCCGGCTCTGCTTCTTTTTCTTCCGTCGTGAGACTGAGGAAGATGTCTTCCAGGCTCATCCGGCTTGCGCGCAGCTCGAGCAAGCCGAAGTTCTGCGACACAACGGTGCGTGCGAGATCGCGACGAATGTCACGGCCCTGCTCGCTGCTCACTTCGTAGGCGATCGGCCCGTCGCCCCGGCTCGCGACCGCTACCGTGGTGACGCCAGGCACGGTCTGCAGCACGCTCGACACGTCGCGTCCCTGCGCATCGATTTCGACGTACAGCGTTTCCGATCCCCGCAACCTCGCTGTGAGATTGTTCGGCGTGTCGATTGCCACCACGCGGCCTTTGTTGATGATGACGACGCGCTCGCACGTTTGCGAGACTTCCGGCAGGATGTGCGTGCTGAGAATGATCGTATGCGTGCCGGCGAGCTCGCGGATCAGCTGGCGCGTTTCGATAATCTGTTTCGGGTCGAGCCCGGCCGTCGGCTCGTCGAGGATGAGGACTTCGGGATTGTGGATGATCGCCTGCGCGAGGCCGACCCGCTGACGGTAGCCCTTCGAGAGCTTGCCGCAATGGCGGTTGGCCATGTCGTCGATGCGCGTCTTGCGCATCGAACTGTCCACCCGGCTGCGGCGCTCGCTCGACGAGATGCCTTTCAGCTTCAGTCGCGAGACGAACGTCAGATATTCCTTCACCGTCATCTCCGGATAGAGCGGCGGCGTTTCCGGAAGATAGCCGGTGCGGCGCTTGGCTTCCATCGGCTGCTCGAACACGTCGAACCCGGCGACGACCGCTTTGCCTTCGGTGGCCGGCATGTAGCCGGTCAGAATGCGCATGGTCGTCGTCTTGCCGGCGCCGTTCGGTCCGAGGAAGCCGAGGATTTCTCCGCGCTCGACTTTGAAGGTGAGATCATCGACCGCGGTGACGCGGCCGTAGCGCTTCGTGAGGTGTTGTACCTCAATCAACGGGTATTCTCCATCTTTAGCGTTGGGCCTTCGGTGTAAGCTTTGCTGCGGCGGCGACCAAGCCGCCAGCACACGATCCTAGTCGAATGGCCTCAAGGGCGGCAAGAGCAGCAGTGATTTTGCTGGTCCTGGTCTCGGTTGTGGCCGCGACGGGCTGGTGGTGGACCCGCCGTGTCGTTCCTTCCTTAGACGGACGCACCCCCGTGTCCGGCTTGCATGCGCGGGTTGAAGTCCGGTTCGACCAATTCGCAATCCCCCACATCTCGGCTCTTTCAGACGAAGACGCGTGGCTGGCGGTCGGTTTATTACAGGCGCGTGACAGGCTCTGGCAGATGGAACTGTATCGGCGGGCGGCCTCGGGTCGCTTGTCCGAGGTGCTTGGGGAATCGACCATCGGAGTCGATCGGCGGTTCCTGACGCTGGGCCTTCGGGAGGCGGCGGAGATCGAGTGGGGGCGTGCGAGTCCGGCGGTGCGAAGCGCGTTCGAAAGTTACGCGCGCGGCGTGAACGCCGCGATGTCGGTGCCGCACAGCCGTTTGCCGATCGAACTGCAGCTGCTTGGTGTTCGGCCCGAGCCGTGGACGCCGATCGATTCGCTCGCGATTGGAAAGTTGTTCGCATGGCGCCTCGGAGAGAACCACTCGGCGGAGCTCCTGCGCTATGAGCTGGCGCAAGCGTTGGGTCCTCGTGCGCAGGAGTTACTGCCGGGGCCCCCGGAGTGGGCGCCTACGATCCTCGATTCCCCCGTAGGGGTGAGGGTCGAGGGAGAAGGGGGAAGGGCGGAGCGTGCGGCCGTGACGGCTGGACGATCGACGGTGGACGATGGACGATCGACGATGCCCCCGGGCCTCGAGTGGTTGTCGTCCGACGCTCACGCGATGAGCAACAGCTGGGTCGTCGGCCCTTCGCGCACGGCCACCGGCCGTCCGCTGCTGGCCAACGATCCCCATCTCGCGATCGAGATGCCATCCGTGTGGTGGGAAGCCCACATCATGAGCCCTGCGCTCAACGTGACGGGCGTTGCGATTCCGGGAATTCCGTTCGTCATCATCGGTCACAATGAACGCATCGGATGGGGACTGACGAACGTCGGCGCCGACGTGC
>JANMJM010000282.1:0-2271 GCA_031371345.1 Vicinamibacteria bacterium | reverse complement strand
TCAAGCAACCGTCCGTGCGGTTGCCCAGCCTTCACAATGCCCGCGAGTAACAGGCGCGCCGTTGACCCCGGCCCTTTCGCGCGATATTGGGCGAGATCTTCCGTCGCTCGTTTCTCGCTGAATTGGCGTTCGGCGGAAGCGCCGCTGTTCGTATCACAGCAACTCATCGTCACACCCTTGCGTGCTGCAGGGTCTCGCGCTGGCGGATCGCGGTGACAAGACCGGACGCAAAGGTGATCCCGGCGATCACCCACATTGCGCCAGCAAGGCCGAAGACGTCGGCCGTCACGCCTGCCAGTAATGCGCCCGCTGCGTAGCCGAGATCTCGCCAGAGTCGATAGACGCCAACCGCCGAGGCGCGCCAAGCGGGAGCCGCCACATCCCCTATCGCGGCAAGCAGCGTGGGATATACCATCGCCGTGCCGATCCCGAGCAGGATTCCGCCGGCCGCAAAGCCGACGAACCCACGCGAGAGGATCACCAGGATAATCGCGGCGGCCTGCACCCACATGCCGCTCGCAATCAACCACTTTCGTCCGACACGGTCCGACAACGCGCCGGTCGCGAGCTGGACGACGCCCCACGTAGCCGGATAGATGGCAGCGAGAACGCCAATGCGATCCAAGCTCACGTTGGCCGCCGAAAAAAACAACGGAAACAGACCCCAGGCCATGCCGTCGTTCAAGTTGTTCACAAGGCCGGCTTGGCTGATGCTCGAAAGATTGCGATCGGTCAAGGTCGTTCGCCAGAACACCTCGCGTGGACTCAACTCTTGCGCCGACGCTCCAGGAAGACTCGATTCGAGCGCGACGTGCGCGTGCGTGTCCCGCACCATCACTGCGGATAACGCAAGTCCTACGGCAACGAATACGACACCGGGATAAAACGGATCTGGTCGTAGCCCGTGTCGCGCTGCGATCCAACCAGTGAGCAACGCGGCGCCAGCGACGGCCAAGTACCCGGAGAATTCGTTGAGGCCCATAGCCAGACCGCGACGCTGATTGCCCACGAGATCGATCTTCATGATGACGGTGGTCGACCATGTGAAGCCCTGACTGATCCCCAAGAGCGCATTCGCCACGAGAATCCAGTTCCACGTCGGTGCCCACATCAAGATGAATGGCACTGGTATCGCGATGGCCCAGCCCGCCACGAGCACCTGCTTCCGCCCGACCCGGTCCGCCAGTCGGCCCGCAGCGTAATTCGTGAGCGCCTTGGTCAGGCCAAAGACAACAATGAACGACAACACCGCCGTGCGCGCGACGAGATGAAAATCCTGCTCGGCGATCGCCGGGAGGATGCTGCGCTCCATGCCGACCATGGCGCCCACGAACGCGTTGACGATCACGAGCAGCGTGAACTGGGCCACGTTGTCGCGCAGGCCCAGACGGACCGCCGGACGGGCGTTGAGAACTACCGCCTTGCTCACGTGCGCGCCCCCGCCTCCTCGTGTCCTCGGTTGAACGCGAGCACACGCTCCATCTCGGCCGGTTTGGGCGGCACATCGGAGAGTGCCTCGACGAACCTGTGCCGGTCGAGTGACAGCATCGGATTCCAGCGCTTTTCGAACGCCAGCGTGCTGGTCGGTTTTCCGCTGAGGCCGGCGCCGCACATTGAGCCGGAGAAGTGACCCGGATAGATCTCGAGATCATCAGGCAGCCGTAACAGCTTGTCGTGGAGGCTCTCATAGAGTTGCGCGGCATTCTCGCGCGCGCGCCCGGGAAGATCGGGTCGGCCAACCGCGCCGACAAATAATGTGTCTCCCGTCAGCACGAACCATGGCTCGGATCCTCGTTTGAGATCCGTCACCACGAGGCAGACGCTGTCTGGCGAATGGCCGGGCGTATGCAGCACTCTGACGCGCGTGTTGCCAAGTTCGATCTCGTCACCGTCATGTAGTGGCGCGAACGTGAACGTCACGTCTGCCGATTCGTGGACGCAGTACGTAGCGCCGACACGCCGGGCCAACTCGCGACCGCCCGAACGGTGATCCGCATGGACATGCGTGTCGATGACGTGTGTCAGGCGGAGGCCCTTCGCGGCAGCGAATGCGATATACGCGTCGACGTCGTCTGCGCGAGCGTCGACGACGGTCCCTTTCCCCAGCGTGCCGCAGCCGAAGAGATACGCGGCGCAGCCAAGATCGTAATAGTAGTACGGCCGGAAAATCATTGTTTGCCTCGCTTGTCAGACTCTGCGGGCGAGGATCGACACGCTCTTCACGCCCCATTTTGCCGTGGCGCCCCGCGCACTATCGGAGATGAACTGATA
>JANMJM010000249.1:0-1711 GCA_031371345.1 Vicinamibacteria bacterium | reverse complement strand
CACGATTTCGCATCGGAATCCTCCTCAGGCTGTCTGGCGGCAGTGTACCTGTTTTTCCTCCCGAAATTCCGCTTCGACAATCCGGTCTCCTTCAGTTGCACCACGAAGTATTTCTCGCCGCTGCGGAATTTTCCGCACTGTCAAATCGATAGGTGGCCAAGTTCGCTGGTTTCTCCAGCCAAACAGCGCATGCACCCCGGGCATACCGATTGCTGTTGTTGGGGCGGAGGAGTCCATGAGAGTTCACGCGTTTCTTCATCGCCATTATTCGGCGCAGGTGGGGGAGTCTCCAGCGGGCCACGCCATCGCGATTGTCATTGGAGGTGCGCTGATGGCTGGAGGAGCGGGTCTGGCGGTGAGCGTCGTATTTCTGCCAGTCGGAGTCGTGATCGGACTATTGGGCACATTCCTGTTCACCGAGGGTGTCTTCGGTCATATCGGCAGGCCGCTAAAGGCCCGCGATCTGGCAGACGCGCTTATTGGCCTTGCGGGAGGCGCGATCGCGCTGACGTTCGCACTCGCGGTGGTTTTCTTCCTGGTGACATTCGGCGCTGGCACGATCGCGGCCTTCGTCGAGTGGATCAGGCAGGCCGTATAAATCATGGACCTCACCACGACCTATCTTGGATTGTCGCTGGCGCACCCGTTCATGCCGGGCGCCTCGCCGCTCGTCGACGACATGGATGTCGTTCTTCAACTGGAAGACGCTGGTGCGTCGGCGATTGTCATGCGCTCGCTGTTTGAAGAGCAGATTATCCGCCAGCGGTACGGCTTTGCGGCGCTCTCGCAGGCTCACGGCGACGCACACGCCGAAGCGGTGTCCTATTTTCCCGAACCGTCTGAGTACGCGCTTGGGCCCGATCGGTATCTCGAACGGCTCCGACGGATCAAGCAACGCGTCGACGTGCCTGTGATCGGTTCGCTGAACGGCACGACGACAGAAGGGTGGCTCGAGTACGCCCGGTTGATCGAGCAGGCCGGCGCCGATGCCCTTGAATTGAACTTCTATCACGTCGCAACGGATCCCCAAGAGGAAGGAGTTGCCGTCGAGCGCCATCTTCTCGATATCGTCGCCGTATTGCGCGAGTCAGTGGGGATTCCCCTAGCAGTGAAACTGGCCCCTTTCTATTCGTCGCTTCCGAATCTGGCGGGCAAGCTCGAAGCTCTTGGCGTCTCGGGCCTCGTGCTATTCAACAGGTTCTATCAGCCGGATATCAATCCAGAGGAGCTCGAGACGTCGGCTCGCCTGCGGCTATCGGACTCTGGCGATCTTTTGCTGCGGCTGCGGTGGCTCGCGATTCTCGCCGGGCAAATGCGTGGATCGTTGGCTGTCACCGGCGGCGTGCACGAGCCGATTGACGCGGCAAAGGCGGTCATGGCAGGCGCCGACGGCGTACAACTCGTGTCGGCGCTTCTGCGCAACGGTCCGAAGCATTTGGAGCTCGTCCGGCGCGGTTTCGAGCGATGGGGCGACGAGCATGGGTATCCGTCGATCGATCACATGCGCGATAGCATGAGCTTGGAGCGATGCCCCGATCCGCACGCGTTCGAGCGTGGCAATTATCTCCGCATTCTGCAGTCGTGGCCACCCCCCGATGCCCCAAGAGTGCGAGAGCCAACGCAACGCCGGCGCTAGTGGCGCTTTCGCGCACTTCTCGCCTTGAGTCGGGCCGGTCCGCGGCCGAAGCTGGATAGTGAAACGGAGTCGCCA
>JANMJM010000231.1:0-2001 GCA_031371345.1 Vicinamibacteria bacterium | reverse complement strand
ATCTCGGTGTTCACGTGTTCAACCGCGCGAGTGACGCCGAATCCACCGAACGGCTTTCCGCCGTCTCGAAGTTCGAGGGCCTCGTTCGTTCCCGTGGACGCACCGGCCGGTGCAATGGCGCGCCCGCGCGCACCGTTGTCGAGAACGACCTCGGCTTCGACGGTGGGACGGCCTCGCGAGTCCCACACGATTCGCCCGGCTACGCGCTCAATTTTGCCAGGCGCCCGCAACATCTTCCAACCGATCTGGTGGATGCATCAGCAGCGTTCGCGCGATGCGACGCACGGTGTCCTTCGAAGTCTCGTCGGTCAGATACTCGACGGGAGATTTTCCGTCAATCCGCGCGAGCAGGAGTGCCGCCAAAAGGTGGGCTGTCCGCCCTTCGAGCGACTGAGGCCGTTCCCAATCGACGCCGTCAAGATACGCTCGCTGCATCGCCGTGAATGTCTGCAACAGATCCGATTTCACAGAGGGCACCCAAAGCGTCTTGAGCAGAAGATGGTTGAGACAGAACGCCAGATCGAACGCCGGATCGCCAAACCACGCGCATTCGGCATCGATAAAAACCGGACCAGCGGGTCCAATAAGAATATTCTTCGGACTCACATCGCCGTGCACAACGCTGAGTTTCGTGCGCGCCGTCACGTTGAGAATTTTTTCAAGAGCCGCGGCGAGCTCGGGATGCGCACGTGCCGTTGCGACCAGATACGGTTCGAGGCGAAGTGCGTAGAACGTTTGGTCGTTCGCGAATTCACGGGCCGCGGTCTTCGAATGCGCAAAGGCGCTGTGCAGCGCGGCGAGACGTTCGCCGACGAGAGTCCCCATTGCGGGATCGGCCTCACCTCGACTGAGCCTGGCCTTCCATGGCTCGTATGAAGATGGCGCAAGGTATTCCATCGCAAACACGCCGAGCTGAGCGTCTTCGGCAAGCACTCGAGGCGCAACGCCAGGTATGAAGCCGCAGGCGGCATTCAGCCAGCTGACCTCGTTCGCATTGCGGGTGATGGGCGCGAGCCATTCAGCCGCCACCCGCAGCTGAGGCAGCGCTTTCTTCACACAAAACGAGCGGCCGCCGGAGTGAGCGATCCAGATGTCGGACGACACGCCGCCGGTCAGCGGTTCAAATTGTGTCGCGTGGTCGGGACCAATAAGGCCCGAGCGATTCAGGAATTCGATGATTGAGTGATCGGGACTTGCATCCGGGGTTGGGTTCACTAATGTCTCTGCTTATCATCGCCGTAGTTATCGAGCCGCGCCGGCGGCAGCCAATGGACGAACCTCGATGTTGCGAAACTTTATCAGGCCAGGGCCGTTCGGTCCGCCCGCCTGAAGACCAATCGCACCATTGGAATATTTATCGTCGTGCGCATCCGTGATCGATTCACCGTTCACTTTGACGACCAGATGGTTGCCTTCGGCCCTGACCTCGAACAGGCTCCACTTGCCGACGCTCTTCACTCTGTAAGGCAGCGGCGACTGGACCCCGACGATGCCGCCAGTGGGCGTGACGGCGTGGTTATCGCTGATGTTGATCTCGTAGCAGCTACCGAGGCTGTCCGGGCGCGCCGGCGTGCCGCATCGGATAAAGAGACCGCTGTTGGCGTCTTCGGCGGCGAAAAATTCGGCTTTCAACTCGAAGTCTGAAAACGTCTCCGTCGATCGCAGGAAGCCCTGGAGCGGCGTTGCCGGCGGCGTCGCGGATTGCGTTGAGGGATTCGCCGCGAGCGCCCCATCGACAACACTCCAGTGGACCGGACCAATAGATGTCCACCCCGCCATCGTCTTGCCATCAAACAAAGAACGCCAGCCGGCGGATGATTGCGCCTCTACGCGCAGCAGCAACGCACCGCAAAGAATCAGTGCCGTCATGGCGACGGCCCGCACTACGTTCACGCACATATCGCGACCCTCCATTCTGAAAGTTTTTTCGCAAAGGACAGCGTGGCGTGCGCCGGGCTCGTCGACGGGAGGACTATTTGGCGAATCGCGAGCGCCGGAAAG
>JANMJM010000207.1:0-1642 GCA_031371345.1 Vicinamibacteria bacterium | reverse complement strand
ATCTCGTCCATGTCGGCCGGCTGGCCCGCAAGATCGACAGCGATGATCGCTTTCGTTCTGGGCGTCAACGCGCGCTCTATCGACTGCGGATCAAGATTAAAGCTGTCCTCCTGGATGTCGGCAAAAACCGGTGTACCGCCGAACACTCGGACGCAACTTGCCGATGCACTCATCGTGAACGGCGACACGATGACTTCATCACCGGGCGCGACGCCACAAGCACCGACTGCGGCAATAAGCCCGCTCGTGGCGCTGTTCATCGAGACAGAATGCGGCACGTCGAATCGCTCCGACCAAAGGTTTTCAAGCGCCTTTACGCGCGGTCCGCCCAAAAAATGATCGCCCCACGATCCAAAGAAGGCACTTAATTGTCCGCTCTCCACCGTGCGACGTGCGGCGCTCACTTCCTCCTCGCCAATCGAACGGTACTCAGGTATGCGCAAGGTAACAGCGGGCTCGCCGCCGAACAACGCAAGGCGTGTATTCATGTTCGTGACACTTCCTGAAATAGCACCTGATCGAGAATGTTCGTCACTGCGGCGCCGCGCTCAACGATCGAGAAATCCGTCGGACATTCGCCTCGCACCGAGCCCACGATGGCGTGAAACGGAGCGGCGAAGGAGGCGATGCTCGGCGAGACTCCGGGCGCAGATGCAGCCAGCGTTTCATACCCGGGATAGTGCGGATCCGGTACTACCTCAAAACGCTCCAGACGTCCTTCGGAATCAATGATTCGGAGGCGCGCACGGTCGAATAGGAGATCCAGCTCGAAGGGCGCGTATGGAAGCCCCGACGACGGCAAAAATACCGCCTCGCCGCCGCCGTCGAACGGGATCAGGAACGTCGGCGACTCCGTATCGCCGCCAGACAGGACCTCGGGCGAGCGCAGTCGACCGTCCGCGATGTCGAGAATCCGTTCGATCAGATGAGAGGCGTTCGTGCGCGCAGCGCCGTAATAGCGCGCCACGACGTATCGCAGCACGCCCAGGCGCCCCGATTTGGCTTCTGTCGACACTTGCCGGTAGCACGGATCGAATGCGCGGAAAAAATTGACGACCGCCGGCCGGTTCCACTGCCGCAACTGGGTAAGGATGCGAGCCGCCGATGCGCCGTCGCGACCGAACGGCTTCTCCACAAGCAGGGCCCGCACGCAACTCGCGGCGATCGCTGAGTTGATCACGGTTTCCTGAGCGGTCGGCGGCGTCGAAACAGACACGACGTCGGGCTGTACAGTGGCAAGCAGTGCATTAAGGTCAGCACCGTCATGCGGCACCTGCCACCGCAACGCGAAGGCATGCGCGATCGACGCGTCAATGTCACAGCACCCTACAATTTCGGCGCCCGCATCGCGGTACGCAAGTACGTGAGTGAGGATCTCGGCCTGCGACGCTTCGTTGAATCCTCCAGCGATGCGCCCGCACCCAACGATGAGCACGCGCACAGCGGCTCGGCTCATTGTTTGGCGCCGATCTCAACGAGCGTCATCGACTGTTGCGCGGCCCTACCGCCGGAACTCGGATATGTAAAGAGCCCCGGCCGGCCCGTGTTCGATCCTGCCAGCATAGGATCCTCATCGAGCATTTCCAGTACATCGCGAATCCCGAACAACGAACGCTTCGGCAAGAGCGTCTCGAAAATTCGC
>JANMJM010000149.1:0-6276 GCA_031371345.1 Vicinamibacteria bacterium | reverse complement strand
GGCCCGATCGAGCTTGCGCAGATTAAGCAGAGGCTTGGCGATCTCGGTCTTCATGTGCCGGTGTATCGCATCGAGTCGATCCCTGCAGACGACGCGTTGCGTCGCACGCTGCTCGACTTTGCCAAGGCGCTCGAGATTGAGTTGATCCTCACCCGTCAGGCTCCGTCGGCAAATGCTTTGCCTGGCGTCAGCGTCGCGGTCGAAGACGCACGTGGCTTGTATAAACAAGGTGAGAAAACGGTTGGCGCCAATCTTCACGATGCCGCGAAGGCCGCGCCGTTGCTGCTCGAATTGAGCAAACAGCAGCCTCCCGAGGCGCCCGAGTGGCCGAACAAGTGCGGAGACTGCGGCACGTCGCGTCCGTCCACCAAGCCGCTGTTCTTCACCATCGATCCGGGCGCTGCCGAGAATTACGACAAGGCCGTTCGTGTGGCCGAAGGTTTTCGGGTGAACGCCATCTCGCGGATGCTGCCCATCACAACGGCCGATAAAATTCCGCTCGACGAGAAACAGAAGATCGACGCCTCCATTCCGCGGCAGGCGCTCGTCAAACCGAAAAAATCGAGAAAGCTGCTCGTTATCGATCTGTGCCCGGCCGGCGGCTTCTACCACACGACCATCGCGCACGGCGACCTGATGCTTCGGCTGATCGGCGAGTACACCGGCGCCTACCAGCCGATCTTCGACAACAATCTCGACAACCTGAAATATCCGCACATCAAACAATACGACGCCGTCTTTCTCAATAGCGTCGTCGGTCCTGTCTTTGCCGACCCCGACGTGCTCGATGGCCTGATCCGTTATGTTCGCGAAGGCGGCGGCGTCGCCGGTCTCCACGGGACGACGTTCGCGTCGCAGGATGTGCGCGAGTTCGGCGAGTTGATGGGCGCCCAGGAAGGTCCGCACCAATACAACGGCGAGCCAGGCACGCTGAAGATCGACGATCCGAACAGTCCGCTGACGAAGCACTTCGGCGGCAAGGGCTTTTCCATGGTTGACGAGTTCTACCACTTTCCGCCAACCGGACCGTATACACGCGAGAAACTGCACGTGCTGCTCAGCGTCGACGCCGACAAAACCGATTTGCGGAAGTGGCCGATCCGACCGGACAACGATTACGGAATGGTGTGGATCAAGAGCTTCGGCAAGGGGCGCGTGTTCAACAGCGTGCTGGGGCATCGGCCGGAGTTCTACATGAATCCGGATTTAGTGAAGCTGATGGTGGGCGGCATTCAATTTGTGCTCGGCGATTTGGAGGCCGATACCACTCCGAGCGCGAAGCTTCGGTAGGCGATATCAGAGGGTGTGTCGCCGGACTGAAAAATGGATTCGCAAGGATCAGTGAAGGGAAGGTCGCCCGCGATCTCAACTCAGACGCGCGCTCGAGCAGATCCCCGCCTCGACAGTAATTGACAATCCTCTCGAAGTACCGCTAACCTGTTAAGCCTCAGCGTTTTACGCTCATATTCAAACATGAAGATGCCACGTCGCCTGGTGCTTACCTCCCTGCTCGTTCTTGGATGCTTCATCGCGCCGGCCATGAAGGCGGCCCCTGCCGATCCCGACGCAGAGCGCGAATTCACGGACACGGTCCGGCCGTTCCTCAATTCCTATTGCACGAGCTGCCACAGCGGAGAAAAGGCTGCGGCACAACTCGATTTGCGGCGCTACGACACGACGGCGTCGGTTGTTGACGACTATGCACGCTGGAATCGGGTCATGGCGCGGCTCTCCGCCAAGGAGATGCCACCCAAGCAGATGAAGCAGCCCTCTGATGAGGCGCGGCAACACGTGATCGATTGGATTCAGGCCACGTGGAAAGTCGAGGCACGCAAGAATGACGGCGATCCCGGCATCGTCCTTGCGCGTCGGCTCAGCAACGCGGAATACAACTACAGCATTCGCGATCTGACGGGCGTCGACATTCGTCCCGCGCGCGAATTTCCCGTTGATCCGGCCAACGTGGCGGGATTCGATAATTCCGGCGAGTCGTTGACGATGTCGCCGGCGCTGCTCAATAAATATCTGCAGGCCGCGCGCGAAGTCGCCGATCACATGTTCCTCAACCCGAACGGATTCGAGTTCGCTCCGCATCCGATGCTGGTTGAGACCGATCGTGAGAAGTACTGCATTCAGCAGATCGTCGATTTCTACGCTCGCCAGGCAACCGAGTACGCCGACTATTTCCGTGCGGCATATCTCTACAAACATCGGGCCGTGTTCGGCACGCCAAAGGCGACGCTCGCCGACATCGCCGCACAAAATAAAGTGAGCGCTCGGTACCTCACGACGATCTACCAGGCACTGGAGACGAAGCAAGACGTTGGGCCGCTTGCGAAGTTGCAGGCCATGTGGCGCGCGCTGCCAGATCCGAATGCCAAGCAACTCGACGTGGCGAGCACCGGGTTCGGCCAAATGCGCGATTTCGTGGTGAGGATGCGGAAAGACACGTCCCTGAAATTCGCCAGTCCGAAGGTGACGGGATTGAATCCCGCGACGCAACCGTTGATGAACTGGAAGAATCGGGCGTACGCGACCCACCGCCGCGATTTCGATCGCACCGCGCTGCGTGTCGAAGGAGAGCCGCCGCCGGTTGAGCCGATCAGGCCAGCTGGTAAAGGCGGGCTCGTGGGCGCCGGCGCCAACGGCGAAGATGTGAACGCGCTCCGCGCGATCGCCGCGCAATATGACTCGCGAATGGACAATCCCGATCTGGTTGTGCCGGCCGGCGAGCGTGCACGCTACGAAACCGCGTTCGCGGCGTTCAGTTCGATATTCCCCGACACGTTTTACGTTCGCGAGCGCGGCCGGTTCTATCCCGACGACACGGAAGACAAAGGACGCCTGCTGAGTGCCGGCTTCCACAACGTCATGGGATACACGCGCGACGATGCGCCGCTTACCGAATTGCTGCTCGACGACAAAGGCCAGAAAGAGCTCGAGGACCTGTGGACCGAGTTCGAGTTCGTGGCCGACTACACCGCGCGCACGTACGTCGAGTTTTTCTTCAACCAGAGCGGCGAGGTGCAAGGCAACGGCCGCGAGTCGGGGACGCTCAGGCCTTCCGATGCAGAGGTGACCGCCGAAAAGGTCATCCTCGGCTTCAAGAAAACCTATCTCGAAAAGGCGGCGGAAACAGACGCGACCAATGAGGTCGCGATGCACGCCATCATCGATCACTTCGATCGGGTGAATGGGACGATTCGCGGAATCGAGCGGTTAAGGATCGAGTCCGAACCGCGACAGCTCGAGGCTTTCTGGAAGTTTGCGTCGCGCGCGTATCGCAGACCGCTGTCGCAGTCCGAGCACGACGACCTGCGGGGGTTCTATCGGTCCTTGCGCGGGGAGAGCGGCCTGACGCACGAAGAAGCGATGCGGGATTTGATCGTCAACGTGCTCATGTCGCCGTATTTCTGTTACCGCATCGACTTGAGCAACATCACGCGCAATGCGGTTCCGGCGGCCGCCGCCGTCGGGGGAAGCGCGCCTCTGTCGGATCTCGCGCTTGCGAGCCGACTGAGCTACTTTCTGTGGTCGAGCATGCCCGACGAGGAGCTGTTAGCGCATGCGGCCGCTGGCGATTTGCACAAGGATGCCGTCCTCGCCGCACAGGTCCGCAGAATGATGAAAGACGAGCGGTCGCGGGGACTCGCCACCGAGTTCGCCGGCAACTGGCTCGACTTCCGGCGCTTCGAGGAGAGTAACACCGTCGATCGCGAGCGGTTTCCCGGCTTCAGCAACCAGCTGCGCGAAGCGATGTTCCAGGAGCCGGTACGGTTCATCGGCGATGTCATCCGAAACGATCGGTCCGTCCTCGACATGTTGTACGGCAACTACACGTTTGTGAATCCCGTGCTCGCAAAGCACTACGAGATGCCCGAGGTGCAGGGCGGTCCGGACGCGTGGGTGCGCATCGACAACGCCGGCGCTTATCACCGCGGTGGGCTGCTGCCGATGGCCGCCTTCCTCACGCAGAATTCACCAGGATTGCGCACCAGCCCGGTGAAGCGGGGATATTGGGTCGCGCGGCGCGTGCTCGGTGAGATTATTCCTCCACCGCCTCCTGTCGTACCGGAGCTGCCGAAGGACGAAGCCAAGCTCGACGCGCCGCTGCGCGAGGTGCTGGCGCAGCACCGTAACAATCCGGCATGCTCCGGGTGCCATGCCCGATTCGACACATTCGGCTTGGCGCTGGAAGGTTTCGGGCCGGTGGGCGAAGCGCGGACGAAGGACCTGGCGGGACATACCGTCGATACGCAGGCCACGTTCCCGGGCGGAAGCCTTGGCGCCGGTGTCGCGGGGTTGCAAACCTACATCCGCGCGAACCGCCAGATGAACTTCATCGACAACCTGAGTCGTAAAATGCTGGTGTATGCGCTCGGCCGCTCCCTCATACTGTCTGATGAGCCGCTCATCGAACGGATGAACGCGAAGCTGGCGGCCGGCGGTTACCGGATGAGCGCGCTGGTGGAGACCATTATCACGAGCCCGCAATTCTTGAAGAAGCGAACACCCCTGCAGAAAGGTGGCTAGATGATTTCCCGTCGTACCGTTCTTCGCGGAGCCGGAGTTGCCATGGCGTTGCCGTGGCTGGAATCCATGTCGGCCTTCGCCGCCGCCCCGGCATCCGGGGCGTTCCCGAAGCGCTTTGCCGTGCTCTTCATGGGCAACGGCGTGAACTGGCAACAGTGGGGCGCCGAGGGGTCGGGCGAGAACATGAAGCTCAGCAAGAGCTTGTCGCCGCTCGAGCCGCTGAAGAAAAAGATCAACGTTATCAACGGCCTCTTCAACAAGAATTCGCAGGGTCAGGGCATTCACCCAGCACAAACGGGAAGCCTGCTGTCCGGTGCGCCCATTCAGCGGGGCCCGGTCATCCACGCCGGCATCACGGTCGATCAGATGATCGCCAACCGCATCGGCCAGGACACGCTGCAGCCGAGCATCGTGCTTGCGTGCGAACAGCCAATGACCGGCTACCACGAGACAAATTTCTCGATGGCGTATAGCTCGCACATTTCATGGCAGAGTCCCGACTCGCCGGTTCCAAACGAGGTCTATCCGGCGCTGGCGTTCGATACGTTGTTCGAAAATCGCGGCAGCCTGCGCAATCTCAGCATTTTGGATCGCGTCAGGGCAAGCGCCGAGACGTTGAGCCGTCAAATCAGCTCGACCGATCAGTACAAGCTCGACGAGTACATGACGAGCGTGCGCGAGGTGGAGAAGCGTGTCGAGGGCATGCGGAAGAGCCAGGAGAAAGCGGAAGATCTCGCCAAGCTGAAGAACCGCCCGGCGCTCTCGATGGAGCGGCCGGCCAACGGTTTGCCGGAAGATTTCCGCGAACACACTCGCCTGATGTGCGACGTCATCGCGCTTGCATTTCAGACCGACAAAACCCGCGTGGCGTCGCTGCTGCTGGCGCGCGATCTGTCGGCGCTGTACTACCCGTTCCTCGACGTGAACACCGGACATCATTCGGCGTCTCACGACAACCTGTCGGACGCCTACGAGCGTATTTCGCGCTTCCATCTCAGCCAGCTGGCGTATCTGGCGACGAAGCTCGATGCCATGCCTGAAGGCGACGGCACGGTGCTCGATAATTCGTGTCTGATGTTCCTGTCGAATTTGTGGTCGGGCAAGGATCACATCAGCGCGCGCTTGCCGGTCGTTCTGGCCGGCGGCCTTGGCGGCACGCTCGACACCGGCCGCTCGCTCGATTACCTGAACGCCGGCGACGAGAATCGCAAGATGTGCAGCCTGTATCTCGGCATCATGGACCGGATGGGCATCAAGCTCGACCGCTTCGGGGATGCCGATACACGGCTTGAGAATCTCTAGTAGTTGTTGGTTGGTTAGTTGTTAGTTGTTAGTCGAAAGCGACGGTGTCAAAGCCGTCGCCTTTTTTTTACGAATTCGTATTTGTTCGACCCAGAGGCGCGGATCCGCAGAGTTGTTTCTAGAAGCATCAACTAACCAACTAACCAACCAACAACTAACGTGCCGTTCTCCACCTCGTCGCGCGGCCGGCTGACCAACCGCGACCTCGATCGGTTTCCCGCCAACACGCTGTTTGATCGGCTCGCGCGCGCCGTATGTGGCGCAGGGTGTCTGCCGCGCAAAGAGCTCTACGAAGCGTGGGAAGTCGCGCGGCGTGTAAGGCGCCTGTTTCGCTCGTCGCGTCGCCGATGGCAGCCCCCGCGCCTCCGTCCGCGTCCGAAGCCGATGCCAGGACGCCGACCTACACGGTGAAGCGCGGCGACACGCTGTTCCAGATCGCGC
>JANMJM010000098.1:0-5273 GCA_031371345.1 Vicinamibacteria bacterium | reverse complement strand
TCGCCCGCGCCAGCGCCTCCCGCACCCCGCGCACCTTCCGCACCTCCCGCACCTCCCGCACCTCCCGCACCTCCCGCACCCCCCGCACCTGCACCCGGCCTCTCTCGCCCCTGGTCAGCTGCGGAATCCCGCGAGCTGCGTTTGTCGCCTGTTGTGCGGAAGATCGCGCGCCAGCATCACGTCGACGTCAGGAACATCGCGGGCAGCGGCTCCGGCGGCCGGGTCACAAAATCGGACATTCTCGGTTATCTCGACGCCGGCGCCCCTGTCGGTGCGCTCACAGCCGGCACATCCGCGCTCCAGCCTGGGCGCCCCGAGCTTGTCGAGAAGCGGCCACCCGCGCAGATTGAAGGCGTCGACCGCGTGCCGATGACGGTGATGCGACGGAAGATTGCCGAGCACATGGTGATGAGCCGCCGCACGTCGGCGCATGTGCACTCAGTCTTCGAGATCGATTTCACGAAAGTCGACGAGATTCGTAAAGCGAAGAAAGAAGAATACGAGAAGAAGGGCGCGAAGATCACTTACATGGCGTTCATCACGAAGGCGGTTGCCGAGGCGCTCAGGGCCGTGCCCATCGTGAACTCCTCGATCGACGGCAGCGACATCCTTTATAAGAAGCACGTCAACATCGGTATGGCCGTCGCGCTCGACTGGGGTCTGATTGTCCCGGTCATCAAAGACGCCGACACGAAAAGCCTCTTCGAAATCAGCAAAGCCATCGTCGACCTGGCGGCGCGTGCACGCGACAAGAAGCTGTCGCCCGACGACGTGCAGGGCGGCACCTTCACCATCACCAACCCGGGCGTGTTTGGCGCGCTCTTCGGGATGCCGATCATCAATCAGCCGCAGGTCGCGATTCTCGGAGTCGGCGCGGTGGAGAAGCGGCCCGTCGTCGTCAACGACGCGATCACGATTCGTCTGCGCGCATATCTGAGCCTCGGCTACGACCATCGCACCATCGACGGTGCAGTCGCCGACGAGTTCATGGTGCATCTAAAAAAACGCCTCGAGTCCTTCGCAGACGAGGCCTGAAAACTTGAAACTGGAAGCTATAAACTAGAAAGTAAGTGGAGAAGTACTTTGTCACTTACTTTCCAGTTTCCAGTTTCCAGTTTCTAGTTGCATGAAGCTCCTTGAGATCCGTCACCTGGGCGTCGTCCCCTATGCGGCCGCCGTCGAGTTGCAGCGTGGGCTCGTCGAAGAGCGCCGTGCCGGGCGCGTGCCCGATCTGCTCCTCCTGCTCGAGCATCCGCATGTGATTACGATGGGCGCCAAACGCGAGGCGTCGCGATCGCATCTGGTCGCGAGTCCCGAACTGCTCGCTGAACGCGGCGTCGAGCTGCACGAATCGGGCAGAGGGGGCGATATCACCTATCACGGCCCCGGGCAGCTCGTGGGCTATCCCATCCTCGATTTGCGGCCGGATCGATGCGACGTGCACAAATATGTCCGCGATCTCGAGGAAGTGATGATCCGGTCCGCCGCGGATTTCGGACTGGCGGCGGCCCGAATCGACGGGCTCACGGGCGCGTGGGTCGGCGCCGATAAGCTGGGAGCGATTGGAGTCCGGATTTCACGCTGGATCACCAGCCACGGGTTTGCGTTTAACGTCATGACCGACTTGGATTATTTCAAGCTCATCGTCCCGTGCGGGATCGCCGGCGGCGGGGTGACGTCCCTTTCGAGGGCGACCGGCCGTGCTGTACGAATGGCTGATGCACGTGGGGCGATTGTCACTCACTTTGGCGACGTGTTCGGTCGGCAAGTCCTCGCCGATGCCACAGCGAGCGCATCCCCATCATGACGAACCGCATCTATCGCCCGACCGTCCTCACGCTGCTCGGTCTGGCGACGACCATCGCCGCGACATTCTGGACCATCGGGTTCATCTTAGGCCGTGCCCCGACGCTGCCGCCGTATCTCGCGGTGCACTTCGACTATCAAGGTATTTCTGATCGCTGGCTCCCGCCTTCGTGGGCGCTGGTGTTGATTCCCGTGTGGATTCAGATCACGCTCATCGTGGTGTTCTGGACGATGGGCGGCCTGCTGCTGTATCGCACGCAGCGAGCACGTCAGGCCGTCGAGCCCGAAGCCAACAGGCAGGATCGCGAGAGGATGCTTGCGACGGCCGAGGCCATCAGCGTGCTCTGCGCAATTTGGGTCACCTTTCAAGCGCTGGGCGCGGTACAGCTGTTCATCATGTGGCAGCGCGTCTGTTGCGGAATGGGCGACATCTATTTCCAGAGCCTCGTCGTCGCCGTCGTGCTGTCGGTCGTCGTCGGCATTCGAGCGGCCGTGAACATGCAGCATCGGAAGCCGGTGACGCGCCCAACGAGCGACGCCCACTGGCGGCTCCAGGGACTCTATTTCAATCCGCAGGATCCGGCTCTATTCGTGCCGATGCGCAAGGGCATCGGCTGGACGTTGAATTTCGGGCGTCCCCGAGCCCTCATCTTTCTGATGATCTTCCTCGCGTTCGGTATCGCCGCCCCTATCGTCATCATCCGCCTCCTTCTCGGGGAATAAAACCACCCCTCGCGGTGTTCTATTAGGTGAGGGAAAGCCGCGGGAGCGGCTAAATCATGACAAATACTAGGGATCTGGTCGATCGGCTGAAGGCCCACGACCCGGAGGCGGTGGCGGACTTATCGGAGTCTTATGGCTCCAAAATTTATCAGCTTGCGTTCCGGTATCTGAAGAATCGCGAGGACGCGGAGGAAGTGTCGCAAGACGTCTTGCTGAAGGTGTTTCAGAAGATCGATGCGTTCCGGGGCGACGCCGCGCTGTCGTCGTGGATTTATCGAATCACGTTCAACGCGGCGATGTCGCGACTGCGAGAGTTCAAGCAGAATCTGCCGAACGCGCCCGAGAAGGCGCTCGACGACGACGGCTTGCCGCCAGTGAAGCGGGAAGTCGTGGACTGGTCGCCGCTCGCCGACGAGGCCGTGCTGCGGGCAGAGATGCGTAAGACGCTGGTCCAAGCGTTAAAGGGGATGCCGGTGCTGTATCGTGCGCCGGTGCTTCTGCGCGACGTGCAAGGACTGAGCACCGAAGAAGCGAGCGCCATTCTGCACGTGAAGGAGCAGACACTCAAGTCTCGTCTGCATCGCGGGCGGCTGATGCTGCGCGAGCATCTGTCGGACTTTGCCGGCGGTCTGTCGCTGCACTAAAAGCGTGGTTGTTGGTTGATTAGTGGTTGGTAAGAGCTTCAGTGAAGGCTCGCCTAACAACTAACAACCAATTACGGCCTGTTCGTCAGCTCCACCGTCGCCGTGATCGGTTTGCCGTCACGCAAGACGGTCACCTCGACTCTATCGCCAGGCTTTTTGTCTCGCAGCGCGAACGTAAAATCGTACAGCGTTTTGACCGGAGCGCCACCGAACGCGATCATGACGTCGCCACCTTTGAATCCCGCCTTCGCTGCGGGACTTCCCGCCCGTACATCGGAGAATTTCACGCCCTGACCTTCGTCGGCGAAGTCGGGCACCGATCCAAAATAGGGGCCGTATCCGGAGGCGGGAGCGCCCGCGCTACCGGAAGAGTGCTGTTCCTCCACTGTCTCCACGAATTCCGGCCGAGTCGGCCGGTTGGCGATCTGACGGCCGAGGGCGAGCGCGAGATCCGCGACGGCAGCGCCGCCGGCCGCGTCGATTTTCTCCCACGTGTCGCTGGGTCGGTGGTAATCGGCGTGGAAACCGGAGAAGAAATTGATTGCCGGAATCTTCCGTCCGATAAACGTCGCGTCATCGCTCGCCCCGGCGCCTGCGCTGCCGTGCAGCGCCGCCATCTTGATGCCGGCGCCAGTCTGACTGGCTTGCGCCGCCTTCAGGTTGTCCTCGATCGAGGGGGCGTTGGCGAACCCGTCGACGAGAATTCGGCCGCCGGCGCGGCCCACCATATCGAGATTGATCATGGCGACCGTCTGCTCGAGCGGCACGGATGGATGACTCGCGTAATACGACGATCCCAGCAACCCTAACTCTTCGCCGGCAAACGTGATGAAGATCATTGAGCGGCGGAAGTCGGATCGCGAGGCGGCGGCGGCTTTCGCCATCTCGAGAATCGCGGCGGTGCCCGAGGCGTTGTCATCGGCGCCGTGATGAATCTGCCCCGCACTGTCGGCCGCCATCGAAAACCGCGCGCTGCGGCCGAGGTGATCGTAGTGCGCGCCCATGACGACCACTTCCGATCGGAGAGCGGCGTCGCTGCCGCTGAGCTTGGCGACGACGTTCCTGACAGGGCGGTGCACTTTCTCGGTGCGATCGACCTCGGTGACCGAAGCGTCGCTGAACACACGCGATTTCGAAGAGAAATCGCGATCGATCTCGCGTGCCGCCGCCGCTAAATTCAACGATGTCCCAAGCGCCTGCTGGACGCGGTCGCGCGAGACGAAGAACACCGGCAGGCCGTATTCCTCGGCTTGCGGATCCCGCATCCATCGGCGGTTCTGCTCGGGCTGCACGCGATGATTGAGATCGTCGATAAGCAGAATGGCCGACGCGCCGTGCGAGCGCGCGGCTTCCACCTTGCGCAGAATCGTGGAATGCGCGGTGTTGGTTTGTCCCTCGAACGCGCTCCGCGGATCGTTTTCCTGCGGTTCATGCGTGAAGATCAGCACGGCCTTGCCGCTCGCATCAATGCCCGCGTAGTCGTCGTAGTGCTGTGCCGGCGCCGTGATGCCGTATCCGGCAAAGACGAGGGGGAAGGTTGCCGGGCCTGCTTGCACAGATGATGTGGACATCAGCCGGTAGTCGCGTCCAATTTCAAACGCAACGCTCGAGCCGCCGATTTTCAGCGAGAGCGTGTTGCCTGGCTCAAGCGAAATGCCGGTGATGATCTGAAACGTCTGAAAGAACGTGCCGTTGTCGCCGGCCGGCTCGAGACCGCTCGTCCGAAAGCTCTCTTCGATGTACTCGGCCGCTTTCTCCAGACCGGGAGCGCCGTCGCCACGCCCTTCCAGTTCGTCCGACGCGAGGAACTTGACGTGCTGAATATACGCGCGCGGATCGATCCGCGTGGCATCACCATGTGCTTGAACAACGAACGCCAGTACCACGACGGCAATCAAAAGACGTTTCATTCAAGAACCTCATCCATCACAACACGATCCCGGCCAGTCAGCGACGGCGTGGCCACGCGCTCGATGCCGCTGGGGCCAATCGTCACAGGCCAAGCCGCCACGGGAGCCTTCGTTCCATTATCGCGGTCGAGAGAGACGAATGCGCTGAATAGCCGGCGTGAGCCGGCGACGACCGCTTCGGCCGCGACCG
>JANMJM010000097.1:0-8745 GCA_031371345.1 Vicinamibacteria bacterium | reverse complement strand
CAGCAGGTAGGCGACCACATCGGCGCAATCATCGCGGTTGAGTGAACCAGGCCGGTCCGCTGGCATGGTGGTCCGGGTTCGATCGAATAGCTCTCCCACGCTGAGCCCATTCCAATTGGAGAGGAAGTCGCCACCCGTGAGCGGGGGAGCCGACTCGCCGCCCGTAAGCGACGTGCCATGGCAGGCCGCACAACGGGCCGCGTAAACTTTACCGCCGCGGTCGGCTTGTTGGTTCGTGTATACGCCGTCCCACACGTTGCCCGATCCCGCCTGGGCCGAAAGTAGCAAGGCCGTGCAAGCGGCCAGACCGAACACGAGGGGGGGGCGGGGAAGTGTCATTAATATCAATCTAAATATCAATCTAGCCTAACTGCCCCAGACGTATCAGCGCCCGGGGCAGTTGCATCAAAAAAGGCGCTACTGGGTGTTGGGCAGGCTATAGGCGATGTACTCGCCCGAATAGGCGCCGCCGCTGACGGCAACGATGATGTACTGCTTGCCGTCCACCGAATAGGTCATCGGCGAGCCGCTTTGCGGAGCGGGCATTAAAACGGAGCCGACTTCTTTGCCAGTGGCCTTATCGTAGGCGCGTAGCATGGCGCCGCGCGGATGTTGCGGCGTGGTGGTGATCTGCGAGTCCCCCAGCACTACCACCGTCTTGGTCACCAGCAGGCCGACGCTGCCGGCTTGGCCCGTATTGGGGATGTTCATGCCCTTCAGCGCCGGATGGTTGCGGACCGCGTCGGGCGTTTCGCCGTAAGGGACCTGCCACTTCAAGTCGCCCTTGGTCAGGTCGATGGCGGAAATCACAGCGTAGGGCGGCTTCACCGGGGATAGGCCCTGCACCGTGAGAATGCCCACGGCTGGTTGTGCCGCAGCCGCTGGGGGCGGTGTGGCGCTACGCACAGGCTGGGGGGCGTCGGCCGCGGAACCAAATCCCGGGCCTTCGGAAACCCGGAACTCAGCGTCGTTGCGGCCCATGGTGTATTTTATATCGGTAAAGCCAGCCGGCGGAGTGCGCAGCGTGATCGGCGTTACGGCCGACTGATTAGCCTGGGCATAGGCGATCTGAGTTTCCGGATCGTATCCGCCGCCCGGCCAGTTGGTGCCGCCGCTGGCATTGCCCAGGTTGATAGCGCCGAGCAAGCCCTTGAGGTCGCCCACGATGGGCGGATTGTAAAGCGGACCCTGCTTGTAGCGCGCCATGTTGTCCTTGGCCTGCGCACGCATCTCCGGCGTGAAGTCGATCAAGTCCTCGGGAATACGCAGGTAGTTGCGGCCATAGGCGGGCGGCTTGGAGGGAATGGGCTGCGTGGCCGAAGTCTTCTCGCCGGGGACGTCGGATTGCGGCACGGGAGTCTCGACGATCGGCCATACCGGCTCGCCGGTGACGCGATCGAACACGTACAAGAATCCAGTCTTCCCCGCTTGCGCCACAACGTCGACCATTCGGCCGTTGCGGCGGATCGTCGTGAGCTGAGGCGCGGCGGTGTTGTCGTAATCCCACAAATCGTGGTGCACCATCTGGAAGTGCCAGAGCCGTTTGCCGGTTCGCGCATCGAGGGCCAGCAGCGACGTGCCGAACAGGTTTGCGCCGTGCCGGTCGGCGCCGTAGAAATCGTAGGTAGGAGATCCGAGAGGGAAATACGCGATGCCACGCTCGCCGTCAACGGTGATCTCGCCCCATGTGTTGACGCCTCCGATGTACTTCCACGCGTCCTTCGGCCAGGTGTCGTAGCCGAATTCTCCCGGATGCGGAATGGTGTGAAACTGCCACGCGAGCGCGCCGGTTATCACGTCGTACGCGCGGAGATCTCCGGCGGGCGCCATGTAATTCTCGCCGGGTGCCGATCCAAGGATGAGGAGATTCTCGAAGATTTTTCCGGGGTTTGACGACTGCGTCTTTACGACTGTGGCAGGGTCGCGGCCAAGGCCTTCTCGGAGGTTCACCGCGCCATCAGTACCAAAAGTGAGAATCGATTGCCCCGTGCGCGCGTCGATCGCCTGAAGGTAGCTGTTCATCTGAAACAGCAGCCGCCGGTCCGAGCGATCGCGACTCTCCCAGTAGTTGATGCCTCTGGGTGCGATGCCCTGCAGCCCTTCGTGAACCCAGAGCTCTTTGCCGGTCGTCGCGTCGAGCGCCACCAGCGAGTTGTTTCTTGCCAGCACATACATCATGTTGTCGACGACAATCGGATTGAAGACATAGGCAATCGTGTCTCGCGTGGGATAGGTCCACGCCACACCCAGCCGATCGACGTTCGATTTTTTGATTTGGTCGAGCGTGAGGTACCGCGAGTTGTCGGGGCCCCCGCCATAATCCCGCCACTCGCGCCTGTTGAGCTGCGCGTCGGTGGATTGGACCGCCATGGCCGCCAGGCAGCAAACACACAGCATTCTGACCCGCATGCGGGGAATGTAGCTCGCCCGGCCGGCGATGTCCACAAAAGAACAGGCGAACCGTCCGAAACGACCGATAAGACAAGAGGTGACATCGGCTTCATCGGAACTTGAGGTGCCTCCGCTCGCCATGCGCATCGAAGCGATCAAGCTCGGCGCGGTGGACTGCCTGTCGAAGCCCTTTGATTTATCGCACCTGACGCGCATCCTGGCCGGCGTTCGAGAGGAATCCGAGCGCCGGCGGCTCCTCCTCAAAGCCGAGCGCGAGGTCGCCAGCAAATCGGAATTTTGCGGCATCGTCGGACCGCTCCGCGCCGACGTTGAAGATTTGGATGACGCCCTTAGCGTCGGTCGCGATGCTCGAAAAGTTGGCGCTGTTGAAAATCGCCCGCTGCAAGGCGCCCGTATTCAGCAGCGCCTCGGTGTGGCGGACGTCTATGTTGACCAAGGCTTCTGAGGACGGCACTTGGCCAGTCTGTTCTGTTTTGAACACGCGACGGCGCCCGTAGACTTCATGTGGATGTAGTAATTCACGCGTTTTGCCAACGATCCTGGCGTCTGAAGATTCGGAAGAATTTTTGCTAGAGGAAGAAGCGGATAGGTCGGGCGATCCTTCTGCCCTCATACTGCGCCAGCCGCCGAACACGTCTCCGTCTCGATTTCGTCTGCAAATGCATTCGCCCCAACTCATGACCGCGTCTGACTCGCCTGACCTATCCGAGTTCTGATGGCGTCGCCTGACAAGCAGTGGAAAGACGTTAAGGACAAAGCGCTGCCCCTTGCCCCTCACCCCTTGCCCCTTCTGTAATCACCGTCTCGAATTTGAAACTGTCGGACGCGGTGCTCAGTCATTTATGGCGTGTTCTGAGGGCATTTGAGCGGCGTCGGTATTGCAGCCACCGACCTAAATGACAACCTATATCGGACAGACCATCTCCCTTAAAGGAAACCTCAGCGCGTCTGAAGACATCAGGATTGCTGGACGTGTGGATGGCGACATTCAACTGCTCGAGCACGTGTTGACCGTTCAGCCAACCGCTCAGCTGACGGCTGGCGTCTCTGCCAAGTCGGTCATCGTCGAGGGCGCGATCCGGGGAGATATTGTCGCGGGTGAGAGCATTGCGCTGCAGAACACGGCCTCGGTGGCTGGAAAGATCGCGGCGCCGAGAATTGCGATCTGTGACGGCGCCGATTTCAACGGCAGGCTCGACACATCGTTTCCCCACGCCTGACGGGTTTTCTTCAGTCTTTTTGACTGAACGTCAGCCTGGGCTCGCCAGCGTCGTTCAATCTCGCCCACACCGCTGAGCCTATTCCCTTGGCAGCAGACACAGCGTGAACCACGTCACGAGGGTCGGCGATCGACAACCGCAACCGGCTCGCGGCGCGATCAACACGCCGAGCCGACAGGTTCCAACCTGGCGACCGCCGTCCGCAACGTTCACATTCAAGAAAAATCTCGGTTGGCTCTCGACGCAGCCGGTAGTCGTGGTCTCGCAGGAGACGACACAGGAAGGGTGTCCACATAGGGTCAGTTCATGGGGTTACGCGGTTCATCCACATAGTCGAAGCGTTCGAGCAGCTGCGCCGATTGTGTGGACGATGCGGCCGATTGTAGCAGGACCAAACAGCCAGGACACCACCAATTTTTCTCGACGATTTCATCGTCTCTGGTGACCGTTGACGCCCAGCGCGGCCGCGATCCGCACGATGGGCACAGCGTGCGGCGCTCGACGCCTTCGATAGGAACGACGACCGAAACCCGGACTGACAACCACATCGCGGCCTCCAGTTTCAAAATCTCGGCAATCGCAGGATGTGAAATCGCGGATGGAAAACGGAAGAGGTGTGTTGCCAGCCTAGCTCCCCCAGCTCACGAATCCTGTCGTGTTTTTAAGCCGGCAACACGCTGCATCCTGTGGCAAGGGACGTGCCGCGCACCTTGTGCCTGAAGTTGCGCAAATTTGCAGCGCGTTACCGGGTAATTTTTTCCAGTCCGGAAATTTTTCTACGGAATCGGACCCCAGAAGCCGCGCGTGTGGGCCGCGACGAGCCGGTACGGTTCCTGCTCTTATCTATAAATGAGGAGATTCATGATGCAGTTCCCCACAACCGTTCGAGCGCTCGCCGTCGGAGTCGTCGTCGTCGCCAGCACCACCGGATGCAGCACCAAAAAATTCGTTCGCACGCAGGTCGATGCCGTCGGCCAGCGTGTCGAGACGCTTTCGCAGTCGATCGAAGCCACACAGGAAGAAACGCGGAAGAATGGCGCCCGCATCGTCGAAGTCGATGCGAAGACCGAGCAAGCGGGCCTCTGGGCGAAGAATGCACAGAGCGCCGCTGAGACGGCCAACCAGGCGGCCGTCGTCGCCGCGTCGAAAGCCAACGCTGTAGACGTCGCGTCCAAACGCCTCGTCTACGAGGTCGTCATCAGCGAAGATCAGGGGCATTTCAAGTTCGGATCGGCCGCACTGCCGCAAGAAGTGCGCACCCGCATCGACGAATTGATTACACAATTGAAGGCCGACCCGCGCGGTAATTTCGTCGAGATCGAGGGTCACACGGACGCGAGCGGCGGCAAGGCGCTCAATCAGCGGCTGGGCGAAGAACGTGCCGAGGCCGTGAAAATGTATCTGTACGAGGCGCACCAGATACCTCTGCATAAAATCAACGTCATCAGCTACGGCGAAGAAAAACCCATCAGCCCCAACAACACGCGTCAGGGTCGGGAGCAGAACCGGCGCGTCGTCATTCGTATCCTCGCGTAAGCGCCTCTAAGTGATCGACAGGCGGGCCTGGCCCCACAGGCCGGTGCCCGCCTCTCTCCACGTCTTGCCCACCGCCGCCAATATCTGGCGTATTCTGAACATTGCATGCGAGTGCTCATTGTTGAGGACGATGCGGCTGCCCGCCGCGGACTGACGGAACTTGTCCGGGCCTGGGGCCACGAGGCGGAAGGTGCCGCCGATGGCGAGGAGGGTCTGAAGCAAATCAGTACCTACCGTCCCGCCGCCGTGCTGGCCGACATGGTGATGCCGCGGATGGACGGCCTCGAACTGCTGCGCCAGGTGAAAGATCAGCTGTCAGACCTCAGTTTTGTCCTCATTACCGCGCAAGGCAGCGTCGAAACCGCCGTGTCGGCGATGAAGGACGGCGCGTTCGATTACCTCACGAAGCCTGTCGATCCGCAGCGCCTCCGCTCGCTGCTGGGGCATGTCGCCGAACGGCGCGCTGCGCTGGGGCAGGTCGCCGGTCTGAGACGTCAGCTGCAGGAACACGGTCACTTCGGGCAAATGGTCGGCAACGCGCCCTCCATACGCGCGGTGTACCGTCTGATCGAGCAGGCTGCGCCAACCACCGCGTCGGTGCTCGTGCACGGCGAATCGGGAACCGGGAAGGAGCTTGTCGCCAAAACGATCCACGAGCTGAGCGGACGCAGCCCGCATCTGTTTGTGGCCATCAACTGTGCGGCGATTCCTGAGTCGCTGCTCGAGAGCGAGATCTTCGGTCACGAGCGCGGCGCGTTCACCGGCGCCGTCGATCGCCGCCCCGGGTGTTTCGAGCTCGCGCATACCGGTACGCTGTTCCTCGACGAAATCGCCGAGACGTCGCCGGCCATCCAAACCAAGCTGCTACGGGTCCTTCAGGAGCGCACGTTGAGGCGGCTGGGTGGACAGAAAGAACAGGCCGTTGACGTGCGGCTGATCGCCGCCACGAACGTCGACCCGGCGAAAGCGGTCCGCCAGGGGAAGCTTCGCGCCGATCTTTACTATCGCATCAACGTCATCAGTATCGGCGTGCCGTCGTTGTGCGAGAGGGCCGACGACATTCCGCTGCTCGTGCAGACGTTCATATCAGAATTCAACGAGCGCAACGGAAAAGCAGTGAAGGCCGCGTCGCCGGAGGCGTCGCGTCTGCTTCAGCAGTACGCGTGGCCCGGCAATATCCGCGAGCTGCGCAACGTGATCGAGCGCGCCGTCATTGTCAGCCACGGCGCGTTCATCGAGGCCGAGCATCTGCCGGCCGATCTGTCTGGCCCTCCCCCGCCATCCATTCACATCGACGGACTGGCAGCGGGCATGACGGTCGATCAGGCCGAGCGCAAGCTGATCGAGCTCACACTTGCGCACACGCGCGACAACAAGACGCGCGCGGCCGAGATTTTGGGCGTCACGGTCAAGACGCTGTATAACAAGCTCAGGCGATTCAGACTCGAAGCGGAAGAGAAACCGTAACCCACATGCGCGCCAGCCTTCGCGCCAGGCAAACGGCGGCCGTCACGTTGCTCATCGCCCTCGCGATGACGGTCCTGAGCGTGCAGCACCTCACGAACCTCGCTCGCGTCGGACTCGAAGACAGTCGGGGAAACGGCGAGCTGCTCGGTCGCATTATTTATCAGCGGGCACGCGAAACCATTGCGGCGGGCGGCGATCCGGCGATTGCGCTTCGAGCCGATCAGGGCATTCGATCGATCCTCGCATCAACGGCAGCGTACGGCCGAAACGTCACGTACGCCGCCGTCGTCGACAACGACGGCGTCGCGATTGCGCACAGCTTCCCTGCGCTCGAAGGGCAAAAACTCGAGCCGGGAGAAGATCTCGCGAAGGTGCTCGAGGCCAGCACGGCGACGCAGGTGCGCACCATCTACGCCGATCGCAGTCTCGACGTCGCGTTACCGCTTCAGCTCGGCGACACACCCTTCGGCGCTATCCGTGTTGGGCTGTCCCCACTGCTCATCCGGAACGATCTCTCGAACGCGCTCCGGCCGATGTTGTTCACCACGTTGCTCGTGTCGGGCGCAGCGTTGCTCGTGGGGCTCGTGCTCGCACGGCGCATTCTGCGTCCCATCCACGTGATCAACACCGGATTGATGAAGTTGGGACGTGGGGAACGCATTGCGACGATCGACCTGCCTCTGGAAGAAGAGCTCGAGGGCGTCGGCGACTCGTTCAAGGCGATTAGCGAAAAACTCGCGTCCCGGTCGCTCGGCCGGCTGATGGCCGGCGTGACGCATGAAGTTCGCAATCCGTTGAACGCCATGACGATTCATCTCGAGCTCGTGCGCGAGCACCTGCTGCGGAGGCGTGCGCCGGTCGGCGCCGTCTTGCGCGTCGATTCGGGCCCGGAGCAGTCGCCCGAATTTGAAGGCGCCTGCGAGCATCTGGATGTAATCGGCGCAGAGATTAAACGCCTCGACGAGGTCATCACAGGATTCGTCCGGTTCATACGGCCCGAGGAGCTCCAGATTCAGCCGGTGAATGTCGAGGCACTCATGACCGAAGTGATTGCGCTCCTCGAGCCGAACCTCTCCCGCAAAGGCATTCTGAGCCGCACGAACGTGCCGAGCGGATTTCCCGAGCTACAAGCCGATCCGGCGCTGCTGCGTCAGGCGCTGTTGAACCTCGCCCTGAACGGGTGTCAGGCGATGGCGCGGGGGGGAACATTGACGATGGGCGCCGCGCTGGAGAAGGATCGACGCGTGGCGCTGAAAGTCGAAGACACCGGCAGCGGAATTCCGGGGACCGATCTCGATCGGATTTTCGATTTGTATTTCACGACGAAACCGGAAGGCACCGGCATCGGCTTGTCGATTGTCTATCGGATCGTCCAACTGCATGGCGGCGAGATCGAGGTCGAGTCGACCGAGGATCGCGGGACCACTTTCCGTTTACTGCTCCCGCGCACATGACCAGGCGCCTGATCGGAATATCGTTTGTTGCGGCGGCGCTCGCATACGGGTGTGCGACAAGCCCTGGGCGATCGGCGGCGGCGGTGCCGCTCGAGATTCCCGAGCCGCCGCCGAAGCCGGCCCTTCTTCCGGTTCCCGCGCCAGAAGCGCCGCCCGCGCGCCCCGCGGCACCAGTGCCGGCGGAACGTCCGCCCGCCGCCGCGCCCGCTCGGCCGACCCCGGCGCCGCCGTCGCAACCCGCGACCGCAAGTGCCACACCCGCCGCTGCGCCGGCGACCAACGGGCCAGCCGTCGCCACGCCGGAGGCGGGTGCCGCGTCACCAGCGGCCGAGCTACGGCCTGCCGGTTCGGCCGCTCGCGCGTTGAGCCCCACACAGGTGCGTGAGTCGCTGGAGCGCACCAAACAGAAACTCGACGCGATCGATCGCCGGAAACTCAATGCAGGGAAGCGCGCCGACTACGACTCCGCGCGCCGTTTTCTCGCGCAGGCCGACACGGCTGTCAGGGGAAACAATCTGATGCTGGCGCAATCGTCGGTGGAAAAAGCTGAAGCGCTCGCGAACGGTCTTCGCTAATTTTTTCCTTCCCAACGGGCGATCACGGCACGCCATTCCTCGTTGAGCGCCGAAATCTCGGTCATCGTGGGTTTGGCGTCG
>JANMJM010000086.1:0-7009 GCA_031371345.1 Vicinamibacteria bacterium | reverse complement strand
TGGCGAGCCTGACGAGCAACGGCGGAGGGACGACTGCGGTGAACGGAGGGCTGGTGAATACGACGGGACTGCAGTTGTTCAGCGACAACGTGACAATGGGGGCGGCGACGACGCAGTTCACGAGCACCGGGAATGCGGCGGTGACTTTCAGCGGGACGCTGAATGGCGCGAACGGTGCATGGATGATGTCGAGCGCACCCAGAATCGGAAACACACCCATCGCGATGAAAAACAGACCGGCAATGACAGCACCCCGCGGCGACAACTCGGCCGAGCCGGCCATGCGATGGCTATTCTACGCGCCAACGAGCGAAGGAGATCCGCTAGAATGCCGCGCATGAAGCATTCACTTATTGGCGTTATCGGCGGCGGGTTCGCGGCGGTGGTTTTGTCGGCCTGCACGGTCGAGCCGGCCGGCTCGGCTTCACCGGCGACTCCTGGATCGACGGTCACGATCAATACGCCGATGGCCGCGCCGAAATGGGCGCAGCTCGAGCGCCAGGTGCTCGCCGACACCGTGCCGGCGGCGAAAGAGTTCTACAACAAATATTTCGACGACCGAGGCTACCTGCTCTGCTTCGTGCGCTGGGGCGCGAACGACGGGGCTGACGATGCGTTCGAGAATTTCAATTATTGGCCCGAGCTCCATTCCCTTGGCGCGAGCGACGAGATCCTTCAGATGTACATGAAGGGTCACGAAGGAATGATCAAGCAGTACAGCGAAGCGAAGACCGTCGAGACCCCAATGGGACGCGACGGGATGTACGTGAAGGAATTTGCCGCCAATCAGGACTGGCAGCACCACGGCGAAGGGATGCAACTCTTCAACCGGATGGCGCTGTCGTCGCCGTCGGATCCGAAATACCTCGAACGTGTGAGGCGCTTCTCCGGCATGTATATGGGCGAGGATCCGGACGCGCCGAATTACGATCCGCAGCACAAAATCATTCGCAGCATGCTGAACGGCAGCAAGGGCCCGATGCTGCGCAAAGCGACGTCGCTCGACTGGGTCGGCGATCCGTTCGACGTCAGCAGGTTCGACGCGCTTCATGGTGAAGGCACCTTCAAGCAATTCCTCGCGCATTACCAGGAATACACCGACGTGGCCGGCGACCATTTCCTGAACCTCGTGGCGACGAGCCTGCCGACCAACGCATACCTCGCCACCGGCGAGGACAAGTACAAGAAGTGGGTGGTCGACTACATGGACGCGTGGGTCGATCGCATGACGCAGAACAAGGGCATCATCCCGAGCTACGTGCACCTCGACGGCAAGGTTGGCAGCGACTGGTGGGGGAACGCCTACGGCTGGGGCTTCAGCCCCATCAATCCCGTCACCAACAAGCGCGAGAACCGCAACCGCGTGCATCGCGCCCTCGTCGGCTTCAACGACGCGCTGTGGGTCACCGGCGACATGAAGTATGTCGACGCGTGGCGGAACCAGATCAGCGCGGTGAACGCGAACGCCCGCACCGTGAACGGCAAGACGGAGTATCCGACGATGTTCGGCAAGGATGGGTGGTATGGCTGGCGCGAGCGGCCGTGGGACATCGGCGCGTTCGAGGTCTGGTACTGGTCGCAGAAGGCAGAAGATCTGGCGCGCGTGCCGAAGAACGCGTGGGTCGAATATCTGCAGGGGCGCAATCCTGGCTACCCCGAAACGGCCCTGACGCGCGACCTCGAGTCCATCAAGAAGCGCGTCGAAGGGATCCGCAACGACAAGACCACGCCGGACACGCGGCTTGCCGACAACATGCTCGACTTGAACCCGGTGACGACCGACACGCTGGTGGAGCTCGCCGAGGGTGGATTCGATCCTGGGCGTGAGGGCGCCCTGGTCAACATGCGGCTGCGATACTTCGATCCGGCTCGCAAGCGCGCCGGCTTACCGGAAGACGTCGCCGCGCTCGTGTCGGAGATGTCGGACACCGGCACGACTCTGACGCTCGTCAATGTCGGCACGGCAGCGAGAACAGTGGTCGTGCAGGGCGGCGGATACGCAGAGCATCAGATTGAATCTGTTGACTGGAACGGCAAAACGATTCCGGTGGGCGCGTCGAGCCTCAGTGTCACGCTCGGCCCTGGCGCCGGCGGCACGCTGACACTGAAGATGAAGCGGTATTCGAAGACCCCTACGGTGAAGTTCCCGTGGGATGCAGCATCTTCCAGGTGATGTAGACGAGCAGGACGAAGAGCGCCGCCACGGCCAGCACCGTGAACTGGTGTCTGATTTTGTCCATCCAGCCGGCGCGTGTCATGCGCGTCACGGCTTCACGCCTCGCGCCGCCATCTCGTCGACCACGTTCGAGCGCAGCACCCTTGCGGTTTCGATGTCGGCATCGCCGCCGCGCACGTCGCCTGTCAGCCGTTTGATGACACCCCTGCCGTAGAGCGCGCGTGGCGCGTTTGGATTGATGACGAGCAAGCGGACATAGTCGGCGCGCGCGCCGTCGAGATCGCCCGAGCGGAACAACATCGCGGCGCGGCGTTCGAGCGGGTACGTCGATGTCGGATCGAGCGCGAGCGCTGCCGCGAAATCGGCGAGGGCGAGATCGTTGCGGCCCAACGATTCCTGACAGACGCCGCGCTCGATGAAGGCCTCCGTCCGGCGCGGATCGGCCTCGACGACACGGTTCAGATCGGACACGGCCTCTGCGCAGCGCGAACGGCTCGAGAATGCGCTGGCACGATTGAGCAAGGCGTCGATAAACCTGGGATCGAGCTTGAGCGCGGCGCTGTAATCCTGAATCGCGAGATCGTCTTCGCCCGTCACGCGATACATCGCGCCACGGTTCGCGAACGCCTTTGGATCGTTCGGGTCGAGCTTGATCGCTTCAGAAAGATCCTGGAGTGCACGAGAAAAATCCTGCAGCATCACATACGCGCTGGCGCGCTGTGCGTATGCGCGCGCGAGATTCCTGCCGCGCTCGCGGCCGTCTTTGATGATCGCCGAGCAGCCGGCGATGCTGATATCTGGATCGCGGTCCTGGCAGATCTTCCAGCTGGCCTCGAGCGACGCGGGCTGTTCGAGCTGCGCCCCTGCCGGTCCAGCAGCCCACAAACTCATCAAAACCATGACACCGGTCGCTCCTCGCTGCATCTCTTTACTTATACGTTAGAGTCTGGGCATGAAGAAACTGATTCTCGGCTGCGTGCTTGCGGCGTGTGCGGTCTCAACGGGTCATGGGCAACGGCAGCAAGCGGCCCGCGTGCTCTCGCCCGAGGTGCTCGCCGACCATCGGGTCACGTTCCGGCTCCAGGCGCCCCAGGCACGCGAAGTGATCCTGACTGGCGAGTTTTTCGACGGCCGTAAAAATCTCGAACTGGGCGCAGACGGTGTGTGGACCATCACCGTCGGACCGATCGATCCCGAGACCTATCACTACAACTTCACCATCGATGGCGTCAGAACGATCGATCCATTAAATCCAAATTTGAAGACGGGTTCCACAGCCAGCACGATCTCGAGCGTGCTCGACGTCCCCGGCGATGCGACAGAGTTTTACCGCGGCCAACACGTGCCACACGGCGATGTGCGCACGCACTGGTATCAGTCGACGTCGTTGAACAGCCTGCGTCGGGTGACGGTGTACACACCGCCCGGCTACGACGCGCCCGGGTCGGAGGCGCGCCTGCCCGTTCTGTATCTCTTTCACGGGGCGAATGCCGACGAGTCTGCGTGGATCCGGCTCGGCCGCGCCAATCTGATTCTCGACAACCTCAACGCCGCCGGCAAAATCAAACCGTTCATCGTCGTCATGCCGTTCGGATATGGAGTCGACCCCAATGGCGGGCCCCAGGCCGAGAACACGACCCGCTTCGCGAAGGACCTCATCGAAGATGCGATTCCATACATTCAGTCGCGCTATCGCGCGTCGACCGACCGCACGAAGCGCGCGATCGTCGGCTTATCGATGGGCGGGGGCGAGGCGCTCACGATCGGCCTGAATCATCTCGATCTCTTCAGTCACGTTGGCGGATTCAGTGCGGCCATTGGACAGTCGGCGGGATTTCCCAAAACATTCGCCGGCCTCATCGCCGATCCAGACGCCAACAAGAAATTGCGTCTCTTGTGGGTCGGATGCGGAACCGAAGACAGCCTGTTGGCGCCGAACAAGGGTTTTTCAGAATTCCTGACAGCGAATAATGTGAAGCACACGTTCAAACAGAGTGGCGGCGCGCACACGTGGATGGTGTGGCGGCGATATCTGAACGAAGTGTCGCCGCTGTTGTTTCAGTGACGTCCGCGGGAGCTGCCGATCACATGTCCTAGATCTGAATAGGTAACCCCAGGGTTGCATATAGTGGCGAATCGGCTGGATTCGGCCGAAGGCGCAACCTTGAAGTTGCCTATCTGGTTCCGTGACACTTCCCAGACGTCGTAGGGAGCAAGCCGACCCGGCTTTTTACGGCACCGCGAACACCACGATGCTATCGGTCGCCACCACCGCGACGTACTGCTTCCCGTTGCGGCCCTGATAAGTGATCGGATCGGCATTCCCTCTACGCTCGAGCTTCGTGACCCACAGTTCCCTGCCGGTCTTCGCGTCGAGCGCGCGGAAGCGATTGTCATCGGTCGATGCGATGAACAACAAGCCGCTTGCCGTCGAGATCGGACCGGCGAGCGCCGGTCGTCCGGTGTGCTGTTTCCCCGCGGGCAGTTGATCGGTCACGCCGAGCCGAATCTGCCACGCGATGTTCCCCGTCGACGCGTTCACCGCCGTCAGCCGGCCCCACGGCGGTTTCTGACACGGCCAGTTTCCTCCGCCGCCAGGCATCGCAACGTCGAAGACGCCTGCGCGCTCGGGAAAATTCTTCTGGAAGGGCGCGGCCGAACCTTCTTTGGTTTTCTCGACCCATCCTAACGATCCATCATCCTGCGTCACCACGAAGACGTAGCCGAGTTGTGGATCTGCGGCACTGCCGCCCCAATTCGCGCCGCCAAGCATGCCGGGAAATACCAGCGTGCTCTTCGGTGGTGCGCCTTCAGCTCGATACAGCCAGGGCGTAAACGGCCCGGCGTTGGAGACGCCGCCGACTTTCGCAATCAAATCCTGGCAAGCCTTCACATGCTCCGCCGTCGTGTCGGCCGCCGTCACCAGATCTCGCGGCTTGTAATCCACGCGCGCCAGCGGCGGAGGCTTCACGGGAAATGGCTGCGTGGGAAACGTCTGCTCGCCGGGCACATCGCTCGTCGGCACGGCGCGTTCCTCGACGCGGAAAATCGGGCGGCCGGTTTCCCGGTTCAACAAGTAAAGGTAGCCGGACTTTGTCGTGAGCGCTGCGACGGGAATGGTGCGCCCGTTCTGCACGATATCGAGGAGACCTGGCGGCGCCGGAGGATCGGCATCCCACAAGTCGTGGTGGAGCGTTTGAAAATGCCACTTGTAGGCGCCCGTCTGCACATCGACGGCGACAACGGAATTGCCAAAGAGATTGGCGCCCTTGCGATCGCCCCCGTAGTTGCCGAACGCAGGGGACGCCAGCGGCAAGTAAACGACACCGCGTTCGGCATCGAGCGTGAAATAGAACGGCCAGGCGTTCAGCCCCGCACGTCCCTTCCAACTATCGCCCTCCCACGTGTCCCGCCCGACGGTGCCGGGCCCGGCCACAGAGTTGAACTCCCACAACTTGGCGCCCGTGCGCGCATCGAAGGCGCGCGGATTTCCCGGTGCGGTGGCCGGAGGCGGCGGCGTGTTGGCGCCGACGACGACGATATTTTTGAAAACCAGCGGCACCGAGTTGTACGGCACGACGAGATCGACTTCGCCTTTCTCCCCGAAACCTGTCGCAGGTGCGCCGGAGCTGGCCTCGAGGGCGATGAGCCGTCGCCCGGCCGAAAAGATGATGCGAGGCGGAGTGGCGCCCTCGCCCGGCCAGTACGCGACGCCGCGCCGGGACGGCGCGCTTCCGGAAATCGATCGTTGCCAAATTTCCTTGCCAGTGTCCGGCTCGAGCGCCACGATCCGGTTCGCCGCGGGAACGTACATCACGCCATTCACCACGATCGGCGTTGCCTGTGAATTGGTAACCTGCAGCGGATAGGTCCAGACTTGCGTGAGTTTTGCGACGTTCTTTGCATCGATGGCCGCCAGCGGCGAATGACCGGTGCCGGCCAAGTCGTGGCGATACATCGGCCAGTCGGTGCCGGCGGGTTGCCGGGCCGGCTGTTGAGACGCGACCGACTGCGTCAGCAAAATCGCTACAACGGCGCCCCCGCAGAGAAATCTTCGCATCATGAGAGCATCCTACGCCTAACTGTGGCAAAATTAGGTCTACCTTTATCAATGAAGCTACGCGGGCGGGCATCGGTTGTCGCGGTATTCACGAGCGCCTGGATTGCCGCGCTCGGATTGACGACTGTTCAGACATCCGCCCGGCAAAGACCCGCGGGTGCGGCGCAAGCGCCTTCGACCGCGTCGGCAACATCGCCCGCGCCCCGCGCGGTGCTCGACAAATACTGCATCAGCTGTCACAACCAGAAAACCCGCACCGCTGGTCTCGCGCTCGACACGATCGATGCGGCGAACCCGAGCGTCAACGCCGAAATCTTCGAGAAAGTCATCGGCAGGCTTCAGCAGGGATCGATGCCGCCACCAGGGCGTCCGCGTCCGGATGCCGCGACCTATCACGCGGTGGCGAACGTGCTCGAAAGCGAGATCGACCAGGCGTGGGCCGCAAACCCTAACCCAGGACGCATTGGCGCCGTCCACCGCTTGAACCGCGGCGAATACAACAACGCCATCCGCGATCTGTTCGCGCTCGATATCGACGTGAAGCCGCTGCTGCCCGGCGACGAAACCGCCGACGGGAGCTTCGATAATTTCGCCGACTCACTTTCCATTTCCACCGCTCACCTCGAGCGCTATCTGTCGGTCGCGCGCCAAGTGACGCGGCTTGCCACCGGCCTGCCTCCCACGGCGCCGAAACTTGAAACGTTCGAGATTCCGTTGCACGTCGTCCAGGAGGATCGGCAGGGCGAAGATCTTCCGTTCGGCACGCGCGGCGG
>JANMJM010000005.1:0-5221 GCA_031371345.1 Vicinamibacteria bacterium | reverse complement strand
GAGCATGGTGACCAAAGCCGGCAGCAATGCGTTCCACGGTTCGCTTTGGGAATTCCATCGAAACGACAAACTGAACGCGCGCAGTTTTTTCCAGCCTCGACGTCCGCAACAGCGCCAGCACCAACCCGGCGCATCGGCTGGCGGCCGCATACTGTTGAATAAGCTGTTTTATTTCGGTTCGTACCAGGCGCTCACGAACCGTGCGGAGGCTGGTTCGACGCAGGCGTTCGTGCCCACCGACGCACAGCGCCTCGGCGATTTTTCTACGCTCAGCACCGTTGTGAGAAATCCGACCGATGCGATCACGGGTCGTGCCTATACCGACGCGTCCGGGGCAGCGTGCGTGTCGGCGAACATCATCAATCCCAACTGCATTAGTCCGGTTGCTAAGAACTATCTCGAGAAATTTGTTCCCCGTTCGGCCAACGGTGTCGTGGTGAAACTCAGCCCATCGCCGCTCGACGCCTATAACTGGGTGTCGAGATTCGACTACACGGTCTCGCCAAAGAACAATTTGTTCTTCCACTATTTCAAGGATCACTATCACCGGACGTCGTCTGCCGGCAACCTCGACTACACGATTCAGGACAGCCGGACCGACTTGAGGCAGTATGCGGTGACCGACACCCACACCTTCAGTCCGACATTCCTGAATGAAGCCACCTATTCGTTCGTCAACGCGCAGTCCTTCGTGCAGGCGACCACTCGGGTGCCGCCTCGCGACATGGGCATCAACCTCGATGAAGGCTATCTCGGTGTGGGCATGACCCTGAATGTCACGGGCCAGTTCAACCTGAGTTTCCCAGGCCCGGAACGGCAGGGCTACCGGAACTGGCACTGGCGGGACACGATGACGCTGATTCGCGGCGCGCATACGCTCAAATGGGGATACGAGGGGATGTACGTCAACTTCGACCTGGTTCGTGGGAATGGCGCGCGAGGCGCAACCTTCACCGGAGTGCGGTCGGGATCGCCGATGGCGGATTTCATGCTCGGCGCCTTCGACAACGTGAGTTTCGGGTTCGGCGCTGCAGATAGTTTTCCGCTCCTCTGGAAGCACCAATTCTTTTTTCAGGATGAATGGAAGCTCACGCCGCGTGTCACCATGAACGTTGGTGTCCGTTACGAGCCATGGTTTCCGTGGAAGCAGGAATACGGCCGTTACACGTCCTGGAAGCTCAACACGCAATCGGTCGTCAAGCCCGATGCGCCTCCGGGAATTCTGTTTGTCGGCGATCCCGGCGTGCCCGAGAAGACCGTGGAGGGCGACTACAATAATTTCGCTCCGCGATTTGGTCTTGCATGGGACATGAATGGGGACGGCCGGACCGTCGTGCGGGGCGGCTACGGCATGTATTTCAATCATGTCAGCGGGACGTCGGTGCACGCATCAGAAGCGCCATGGACCGGAACGGTTCAACTGTTCAACGGCCGCATCGAAGATCCCTTCGGGTCGCTGAACCGGGCGGTGCCGCCTTCAGGTGTTCCCATCTCCGGGGATTTTGGTTGCGTCAAGACGAATACGTTCCCCGGCCTTCAGTGTCCGTTGTATCCGCTGCCGATTAACTTCGTTTACAACGATCTGGAGTTGGCGACGCCAACGGTTCACCACGCGAACATTTCGTTCCAGCGGCAGCTCTCGAGCGACGTGATGGTCGACGTGGGCTACGTCGGAAGGTTCGGTTACAAACTGGAAGGGCACCGTCACTTTAATCCGGCGCAATACATCAACTCGCCCATCACCGGTGCGGCTCCGACGGCGGGTAACGCGAGCGACCGTGTGCTGTACGAACCCGGCATCATCGGCCCCACGTCGCGCGTGCTGGAGACACGGTATCGGAGCTGGTACCACGGTGTGGAGATGAAGGGGACGAAACGCTTCAGTCGCGGTTTGATGTTCTCCGGCTTTTACACACTATCGAAGGCCATGGACACCCTGCTTGACTCGGGGGCCACATTGACGGCGGGCGTCGCCAATCCATTCGATTTGAGTTCGATGAAGGGCAGAGCGCAATTCGATCGCCGGCACGTGCTGGGATTCTCCTGGATGTGGGAGCAGCCGCGAAAGTTTGATAATCGCGTGCTCGAAGGTCTCCTCGGCGGCTGGGCCATCAGCGGCGTGCACAACGTGTCGAGCGGCGCGCCAATCAACTTCGTCATGGGAACCGATGTCGCCCTCGATGGCACTGGCGGTGCGACCCGGCAGCTCGCCATGCTGGCCGCGGGGATGACGGCCGACGATGTCGCGCGCGATCATCAGAACAGAGACGATTTCATCAACGCGTTCTTCAACACGCAGGCCTTCACGCCGGTGGCGCTCGTGCCGCGGGGCGTGTACGGCAACATGGGCAAGAACGTCGTTAGTGGACCGGCGGTGGCGAAGAGCGACATCGCCGTCATGAGAAATTTCAAGATTCCCGGAAGCAAAAATGTGCGCTTTCAGGTTCGCGGCGAACTGTTCAACGCGTTCAACCAGGTGAATTTCAACGCGCCGATTACAAACGTCAGTTCCACTGCCACCTTTGGGCGAATCACGAGCGCCGACGACGGCCGCGTCGGACAACTGGTCGCGAAAGTGCTGTGGTAGGCGCCTGAACCGACAACCCTCGTTTCTCAAGGATCACACGTCAATGCGTCACCCATGGTTTCGTTTCGGCGCGCCGGCTGTGGCCGCTGCTGTCATCACGGTCTGGTTAGGGGGCGGCTTCTTGTCGGCACAGGAAGCGCCGGTTCGATTGAACGCCGCCGTCGATAAGTTGTCGCACGGTAAGTCGTTGGCCGGGGCAATCGTTTACGATTTTTCATTGTACGCGGCGGCGCAGTTCGCGCAGTCTGACCTCGACTTCGTCATCCTCGACATGGAACACCGCGCAATGGACTTCGAGCGGCTTGAAACGTTCCTGGCAGGCTCGATCAATAAAGCCGAGATTGCCAAGCAAGGCAACCTGCAGGTCCGGGTGCCGCCGATTGTCCGGATTCCCACTTACGGTCGCGCCCTGAACGAGGCGATTGTCAAACAAGTGCTCGATATCGGCGCATTCGGGATCATGTTTCCCGCGATCGAGAACAAAGAACAGGCGCTGGCGGCCGTTCGGGCTTCTCGGTATCCGCAGTTGAAAGGCAGCAAATATCCGCAGCCGGCTGGCATTCGCGGCAATGGCAACATGCCGGCCGCCTGGTTCTGGGGTTTGACGAGGCCCGAGTACTCGTTGCGTGCAGACCTGTGGCCGGCCAATCCGCAAGGCGAACTGCTGCTGTTCCTCCAAGTCGAAACGATTGAAGGCGTGCGCAACATCAACGACATTCTTTCGGTGCCAGGCATCGGCGTGCTGTTTGTCGGACCGAACGATCTGTCGTGGTCGCTCGGTGTTCAGGCCGGGGCGCCCGAGCACGAAGAAGCGATCCAGGTGGTGTTGAGCGCGTGTAAGGCGAAGAACATTCCGTGCGCCATCACTGTGACGGCGAACGATGTCGTGAAGAGGTTGAATGAGGGCTTCCGCATCGTCTCGCTGCCGAGCGGCGGGCTCGAGGCGCCAATGGACGCCACGCTGAAACTGGCCCGCACCGTCATCCAGCGATAAATTTCCGCGGTTATTGAGGAATAGCTTATATTGCGCGAGAACACAGCGATATTCCGTATGATGACGAACACCTCGCGTATTCGAATGGAGCACAGTCTATGAAAAAGATTTTCGTGGCGGCGGCGGTCGGTCTCTCCGTATGTCTGGTGGCCGCGCAGGCACCGCAGGCTCCACCTGTCACACCCACTCAGTTCGCGTATTACTCAGGCGCCGACCTCAAGGCCATGTCGAACACGTTGAAATCCGGCGGGCAGATTAAGTGGAACCGAATCCATCGCGGCGACCACGATTTCCAGGGCTTGAACTTCCGCGCGAAGAGTTCTGCCGGCCCCGAGATGCACAACAACTGGACCGACCTCTATTACATCGTCGATGGCGAGGTGAACCACCTCACTGGCGGCACCCTCGAAGGCGGTGCCGAGCGCACGCCAGGTTCCGGCGAGTTTGGCGGGGGCAAGATCGTCGGCGGGACGACCTACCACCTCGTCGCCGGCGACATCGCGTCTTCAGCAGCGGGAGTGCCGCATTTTTGGGACGTGCCAGCCGGCAAGACCGTGACCTATATGACGGTCAAGATTCTCAAGCAGCCAGACCTGCAGAGCAAGATCGTCGCCCCCAATCCTCCCGCCCTGACACCGACGAAGTTCGCGCATTACAAGGCGGCGGATCTCAAGACGATGGTCACCACGTTGAACAGCGGCGGGCAGGTGAAGTTCGATCGCATCCATCGCGGCGATCACGATTTCCAGGGGATCAACTTTAGAAAAGCGAGCTCGAACGGCCCCGAGATGCACAACAACTGGGCCGACCTGTATTACGTGCTCGACGGCGAAGTCACGATTCGATACGGCGATCGGCTGGACGGCGGCAAAGAAGGTGTGGACGGCGAAGTCCGTGGCGGCGAAATTGTGGGTAACGTGAAGAGGCAGAAGCTCGTCGCGGGGGATGTGGCATCCTCGCCAGCGGGCATCCCGCACTTCTGGGAATTAGAGCCCGGCAAGACTGTGACGTACATCACGGTGAAGCTCGGCAAGCAGCATCAGGCGCCCAGGACGTCGCGGTAGTGATCAAAAGGCCCATTCCGTGTGCCGCCGCGGCACTGCTCTTCTCTGTCGTGGCGGCTTTCCTCTCGCTTGCGGAACTCGGTCTGCAGGCGCAAATCCCGGTCGCGCCCGATCGGCTGCTGAATGCGCCGAAGGAGCCCCAGAACTGGCTGCTGTACGGTGGCGACTACTCCAGCAATCGTTACAGCGGCCTCACGCAAATCACGCCGGCGAACGTCAAAAACCTGAACATGACGTGGACGTATCAGTCGCCCACCAGCGGAAGCTGGCAGGCGACGCCGCTGGTCGCTGACGGCATCATGTACTTGACGCAGCGCCCCAATGACGTGGTCGCGCTCGATGCGGTCACCGGGCGCGTGTTCTGGATGTATCGCTATAACAACGCCAGCGAGATTGGCGTGTGCTGCGGCGCGAATAACCGAGGCCTCGCCATTCTTGGCGACACGCTGTTCATGGGCACGCTCGACGCGCATCTCGTCGCAATCGATACCAAGAGCGGTATGCCAATCTGGAAGACGAAGGTGGCCGACAGCAAGCTCGGGTACTCTCTCACGGTCGCGCCATTGGCCATCAAAG
>JANMJM010000320.1:0-12282 GCA_031371345.1 Vicinamibacteria bacterium | reverse complement strand
GTGCTCGAGGCGCTTTTCGACAAGCAGACCGAGTTCCAGCGCACGCCGAAATATCGCATCGAAGGCGATGGCGACGAGTGGGTCAACAAGCGCTACCGCCAGTCGGTGACGGTGCAGCCGCTCATCGAGTTGGGCCTCGGCTTCTATTTCACCGCCACGGTTTTCTACGCGTTGGCCAACGGCATCTACGGCACGGTGCCATTCCTGATGCTCTTCCAGATCGGCTTCCTCTACACGGGCCTCCTCTCGGTCGTCCAGCAGTTCGCGGGCGACAGCGTCGTCTTCAAGACGCAAGTATCCGACAGCTAGATCGGCGGTCTCTCGTCATTGGAGATTGCTGCGATAAGTGATCTCGTGATTTGAATCTCGCGATCTAGTGCCGGCATTGACCTCCAATACCCAATCACCTATCCCACACTCACCAAATTACCGGTACTGCTATCATCAACAGAAGAAATGGCCACGGAAACACCCTCAAAAGCGGGCCTCGAAGACGTCGTCGCCGCCTCGTCGTCCATCTGTTATCTGGACGGTGAACATGGCGTGCTCGCGTATCGCGGGTACGACATTCACGACCTTGCGGAGCAAGCGACGTTCGAGGAAGTCTGTTTCCTGTTGTGGCACGGCCGCCTGCCAAACCGGGCAGAGCTTGGCGATCTTCAATCGCAGCTCGCGGTGGCGCGTCCGCTTCCTGAAGGCATACTGCGCCTCATCCGGTCGCTGCCCCCGGCGCCCGCGATGGACGTGCTGCGCACGCTCGTATCAGCGCTGTCTCACTACGATCCCGGCGCCAACGACATGTCCCCCGAGGGTCGCTACCGCACAAGCGTCCGCCTCACCGCGCAACTCGGCTCGATTGTGTCGACGTACGGCCGGCTCGTCGCGGGCGGCGGGCAGATCGAGCCGGACCCGGCGCTCGGCCAGGCCGCTAACTTCCTGTATATGTTGACCGGCAACCGCCCGTCGGCGCTCGCCGCGCGCGCGCTCGACGTCGCGCTTATTCTGCACGCCGACCACGAGTTCAACGCGTCAACCTTCGTCGCGCGTGTCGCGGCGGCGACGCTGACCGACGTGCATTCCTCCATTACGGGCGGCATCGGCGCGCTCAAGGGCCCGCTGCACGGCGGCGCGAATGCCGACGTCATGCACATGCTGCTCGAGCTCGGGCAGGACGTCACCGACCAGAAGATCGAGGATGTGATCCGCGCGAAGCTCGCCAAAAAAGAGAAGATTCCCGGCTTCGGACACCGCGTCTATCGCACCGAAGATCCGCGCGCGACGCATCTCCGCACGATGTCCGAGGAGCTCGGCAAACGGACCGGCAACCCGCGATGGTTCGAGATTTCTCAGCGCATCGAGCAAATCGTGAAGGCCGAAAAGAAGCTGAACGCGAACGTCGATTTCTACTCGGCGACGACGTATTACTATCTGGGGATTCCGGTCGACCTGTTCACGCCGGTCTTTGCCGTCAGTCGAATTTCGGGCTGGACCGCGCACGTCCTCGAACAATATTCCAATAATCGCCTCATCCGCCCGCGCGCGGACTACATCGGCCCGACGTACCCGCAGGCGTATATTCCGCTCGATCGACGCTGACTGAATGGATTCTCAGCGAGTTCGAAACTTTTCCATCATCGCCCATATCGATCACGGTAAGGCGACGCTGGCCGATCGCCTGCTCGAGACGACCGGCGCGCTGCAGGCGCGCGAGATGGAGGCGCAGGTGCTCGACTCGATGGATCTCGAGCGCGAGCGGGGCATCACCATCAAGGCGCATCCGGTGCGGCTGAACTACACCGCAAAGGACGGCAAGACCTACGTCGTCAATCTGATCGATACGCCCGGGCACGTCGATTTTTCCTACGAAGTCACAAGGTCGCTTGCCGCGTGCGAAGGCGCCGTGCTGCTCGTCGACGCCTCACAGGGCGTCGAAGCGCAGACGCTCGCTAACGCCTACCTCGCGGTGGAGAACAATCTCGAGATCATCCCGGTCATCAACAAGATCGACCTTCCCGGGGCGCAGCCCGAAGAGGCTCGGCGCCAGATCGAAGAAATCATCGGGCTCGACGGATCGCACGCCATCCTCACCAGCGCGAAAGAAGGCATTGGCATCGTCGACGTGCTCGAAGCGGTGGTCACGCTCGTGCCGCCTCCGGCCGGCGACCCCGCGGCGCCGCTGAAGGCGCTGATTTTCGACTCGTGGTTCGACCCCTACCGCGGCGTCGTCATCGTCGTCCGCGTGATCGACGGCGTGCTCAGGAAGGGCGCAAAAATCAGGTTGATGGCCGAAGGGCAGGACTACGAAGCGGAACAAGTCGGCGTATTCTCGCCGAAGCCCGAGCCCATCGCCGAGCTTGGTCCTGGAGAGGTCGGCTTCATCGTCGCCAACATCAAGAAGGTGAGCGACGCGAAGATCGGCGACACGGTCACGGAGACGAACCGTCCCGCCAGCCAGCCCTTTCCTGGATTTAAAGAACTGAAGCCGATGGTGTTCGCCGGACTGTACCCGGTCGAAAGCCACGCGTACGGCGAGCTGCGCGAGGCGCTCGAGAAACTGCGGCTGAACGACGCGTCGTTCTTCTTCGAGCCGGAAACCTCGCTGGCACTTGGCTTCGGCTTTCGGTGCGGATTTCTTGGATTACTGCACATGGAGATCGTGCAGGAGCGTCTCGAGCGCGAATACAACATGGACCTGGTGACCACGGCTCCGGGCGTCCTGTATCGTGTGACGACGACCGACGGACAGCTGCACGAGATCGACAGTCCGTCGAAGCTGCCGGAGGCGGGGAACGTACTCAAGATCGAAGAACCGGTGATCACAGCGATGATTCTCACGCCCGCAGAGCATGTTGGCGCCGTCCTCGAGCTGTGCCAGGAAAAGAGGGGGATCCAGAAATCGCTGGAGTATCTCAGCTCGAACCGCGTGCTGGTCACATACGAACTGCCGTTCAACGAGGTTGTGCTCGACTTCTACGATCGCCTGAAGACGATCTCCCGCGGATACGCATCGCTCGATTATCATGTAACCGGGTACTGGGAGTCGCCGCTGGTGAAGCTCGACATTCTGGTGAATCAAGATCCGGTGGACGCGCTCTCGATCATCGTGCATCGCGACAACGCGTACGATCGCGGCCGGGCGCTCGCGGCCAAGATGCGGGAGCTGATTCCGCGGCAGATGTTCGAGGTGGCCATTCAAGCGGCCATCGGCAGCCGCATCATCGCGCGTGAATCGGTCAAGGCATTGCGCAAGAACGTGTTGGCCAAGTGCTACGGCGGCGACATTTCGCGTAAGCGCAAGCTGCTCGAAAAGCAGAAGGAAGGCAAGAAGCGGATGAAGCGCGTCGGCAAAGTCGATATTCCGCAGGAGGCGTTTCTGGCCGTCCTGAAGATTGCCACTGAAACGTAGCCCCATGCGGACGAAATAAATGGAGACGTTCAAGAAGTCGGTCGTGCGCGAATATTTCGAATCGCTGGTCATCGCGGTCGTGCTCGCGCTGTTCGTCCGCACGTTCGTCGTCCAGGCCTTCAAGATCCCCACAGGCTCGATGGAGCAGAACCTGCTCATCGGCGATCATCTGCTCGTCAACAAATTCGTGTTCGGCCCCTCGTTGAGCCGCGCCGAGACGCTGCTGCTGCCGATGAAAGACATCAAGCGCCTCGATGTCATCGTCTTCAAGTATCCAGAAGATCCTGAACGCGATTTCATCAAGCGTGTGATCGGGCTGCCCGGCGAGACCGTCGAGCTGCGCAACAAGCGCGTTTACGTCAACGGGCACCGCTTGGACGAGCCATACGTCTATTACCTGGAAGACCCACCGCCGCTGCCCGAGGAAATGTCGCTCTCGAACGAGCTGCTCGGCGTGTCGGGCGATCCCCGCGTCCAGTACGGCCCCGTCACGGTGCCGCCGGGACATTTTTTTGTCATGGGGGATAATCGCGACAATTCTCAGGATAGCCGGTACTGGGGGTTTCTGCCGCGCGAGAACGTGAAAGGGAAGGCGCTCGTCATTTACTGGTCGTACGAGGCCCAGTCTGGCAACATCTTCAGCGCAACCCGGTGGAGCCGCATTCTTCGCCAGGTCCGGTAAGTCGGTAAGAAAGCCGAAATGAAAACACTGATTAAACTGCTGATTGCGGCGCTCGTCGTCCACGCCAGCTGGAGATCGGGCACTGTTTTCTGGCGGTATTACAAACTCAAAGACGGGGCGCAAGCCACGGCGCTGTTTGCGGGCCATAGAACTGAAGCCGAGCTTCACAGCCGCGTCATGGAAATTGCGCACGAGTTGGATGTGCCGATGGACCCGGCCGCGCTGACCGTGCGGAAAGAGCCGAACCACACCTACATCAACGGGTCGTACATCGACCAGATAGAGTTGGTGCCAAGGTACTTCTATCCCTGGCAGTTCAAGCTCGACGTCGATGTCTTTACGTTAGATCAATAGCATTACTTATTGGCGGCCCAGGCCTGCTCGGGCTGCGCGCTCGCCTGTTGCGGGGCGTCGACCGGGCGAGGACGGTGCAGGAGAATCTTTTCGTCGCGCTCGCGCTGCTCGAGCTCGCGCACGAACTCGAGCGTGCCCTGAAGCGACGTGATGGTCGACTCGAGTGTGTTTTCCACCTCGCGGCGTTTCATCCGCATGCCGTCGATCTCGCGTTGCACGTCTTCGAGTCGCGCCTGAGTTTTCTGCAGCAGCAGGTCCGAGCGACCTTCGGCTTCGCGCATGATCTGTCGGGCCTGCGCATCGGCGTTGGCGTGCATATCTTTGGAAAGTTTCTGGGCCGTTACCAGCGTGTTGCGCAAATCGCGCTCGTGCTCGCGGTGCTGCTCGAGCAGCGCCTCCATCTTCGACACTTCCTGGCGAAGCTTATCCACTTCGCGGAGCGCGTGCTCGTAGTCGTCGGCCACTTCGGCCAGGAGCGCCGTCACTTCGGCGCGATCGAAACCACGGAACACTCTACGAAAACGAGACTGACGGAGATCGAGAGGGCTGACCTTCATGCGGCTGTCTCCAGCGGGAGGCGCCGTTGATCGCGAAAGCTCTGGATCAAACATGACGCGTCCCAAAGATGGCCGTGCCGAGCCTTACGATCGTGGCTCCCTCCTGCACGGCGATGTCGAAATCGTGGCTCATCCCCATGGACAGTTCCCGCACTAAGCCCGGCTCGAGACCCTCTTTCAGCAGTGTATCGCGCAGGTCGCGCAGTCTGGCGAAGTACGGTCGTGCCGTTTCGGGATCGTCGAAGTACGGTGGAATCGTCATCAGTCCGACGACGCGTGCCGCGCGGCAGCGCGAGCCGGCTCGAACGATGTCCTTCGCGCCTTCCGGCGGAATGCCGTGTTTGGTGGCTTCCCCCGCCAGATCCACTTGCACGAGCAACTCCGGTCGGCAGGACGAGTCCGCTGCGGCTGCATCGATCTGCTTCAGCAGCTTCACGCTGTCGACGGAATGGATGGCGCTGAAGCTCGAAGCAGCCTTGCGGGCCTTGTTCGATTGCAGCGTACCGATGAGGTGCCATCTGATCTTAAGGTCGGCCGTTCCGTCGATTTTCTGTAGGGCTTCCTGCACCCGGTTCTCGCCAAAGTCGGCCTGTCCGGCCGCTACCGCGGCCCGTACGTGCTCCAGGCTGAACGTTTTGGAGACGGCGAGGAGGCGCACGTCCTCAGGCGGCCGTCCGGCTCCCTCGACCGCCCGGGCCAGCCGTTGCCGGACCTCGGCCAGTCGCTCCGCGATGTGTGTGTACAGGGGATCCACAAAAAGAAAAGCCGGGCCCTCTGTCGGACCCGGCTTCAAATTACCTCGACCGACAACCAACAACTATTTGAGCATCGGCTTCAGCAGGTCGTAGGTCGTCTGCGCTTCTTTGGCGTTCTTTCCCGACGGCTCGATCTTCAGATAGCTTTGAAACTCGCCAGCCGCTTCGGGAAGCTTGCCCAGGTTCAGGTAAACCTTCCCAAGCATGAAGTGCGAGTCGGCGTGATTCGCGTTCAGTTTGATGGCGCCTTCGAAGGCGCTCTGCGCTTCGGGGAACTTGTTCGAGTTCCACAGCCCGACGCCCGCGCTGTAAAGGGAGTCTGCGCTGCCGCCGCCCTGGGCCGACGAACTAAGCTCGACGGCCTTGGATGCGGCCTCGGCCGCGAGGTCCATTTTCCGCTGAGACGTGTAGAGCGCCGAGAGCGCGTTGTACGCTTCGGGATAGGCGGCCCTCAGCTCAATCGCTTTCTTGAACGCGGCTTCCGCCTCGGCTTCCTTCTTCAACTGGGTCTGCGAGACGCCAATGTTGTAATAGCAATCGGCGCAGGTCGGCATTGCTGAGGCGGCGCTCGTAAACGCGTCGACAGCCCCTTGATGATTGCCGGAGTTTGCGGCGACAACGCCTTCATCGAAAAACTTCTTGATGGACGCGTTCTTCTGCGCCTGTTCTTCGCTGACGCGCGCCTTGGCCGACAAGGTGAAGTTGAGCGAGGTGAAATTACCGAGACGCACAGCCGCGCGTGCCTCGTCGCTTCCAACCTTGTCTTTGTTCGCCACGACAAGGTACTGACCAGACTTGGGCAACGTACCGATGATGTAGTTGCCGTTTTTGTCCGTGGTCGCTTCCCACTTCTGGCCGCCGCTGTCGGGAACGGCCGAGACGGTGATCTTCGCCCCTTCAACGGCCTTACCCGCGTCGTCGACGACTTTGCCCTGAACTCGCCCGGTCTGGGCGAAGGCAGGCACGGCAAGAGCCAGGACAGCGATCGCCATCCACAGGTTGGTCAGCATCCGCCGGCCGAATTTTCCGGAAAACATATCAATCCTCCACACAAAGCGCGCTGAAGATTTCTACCGAGTAAATACTAGGAGAACGTCTATAAGTTTACACGAAAGGCTTTACGGGCTCTAACTGGCCTCAAAAAACCGGCCGATATCCTTCAGATCGCGGGTGATGGCGGCTGGGGGCAGCGAGGCCAGAAACCGCCGGCCGTAGCCCATCGTCTGGAGGCGCGGATCGAGGATCGCCAGCACGCCACGGTCTTCGCGATGGCGAATCAGCCGGCCGAGACCCTGCAAGAGCGTCAGAATCGCCAAGGGCACCTGATATTCGCCGAACGGCTGCCCGCCTCGCTCGGCAATCGCTTCGATTCTGGCTGCCGTGATCGGATCGCCGGGCGACGTGAACGGCAGCTTGTCGATGATGACGCAGCTGAGCGCCTCGCCCATGACGTCGACGCCCTGCCAGAAACTTGACGTGGCCAGCAGCACGGCGTTGGGCGTAGTCCGAAATTGCTGCAGCAGAATCGATCTGGGCGCCGTGCCCTGAACGAGAATCGGATACTGCAGCTCGATTTCCGCGATGGCCTGCACCGCCCGCAGCGCGGCGTAGCTCGTAAACAACACGAACGCCCGTCCGCGGCTCTGCTCGAGGATGTTGATAATCTCGCGCCCGGCCGCCGCCGTGAACTCCGTCGATCGCGGATCGGGCATTCGCTTCGGAAGGTAAAGGATGGCTTGGCGCTTGTAGTCGAACTCTGAGGGAAGTTTGATGAATCGCGTCTTGCCCGTCTTGTCGAGCCCAAGACGGCTGCGGATGTAGTCGAACGACCCTTCCACCGTGAGCGTCGCCGAGGTCATAACCGTCGCCTTCATCCGATCCAACAACACGTCGCGGACGATGCGCGAGACGTCGATGGGCGCGGCACGCAGGAACAGCCCGCGTCCTCTGGTCTCAAAAAAATAAACGTACTCTCGATCGGCGGCCTTCAGGACGAAGCGGAGATCGTCGCGGATCTCGGCCGCGCGCCGCGAGAGGCTGATCACGTCCTGTTTGGGAGCATCGTCCGCCGGGCGCTCGGGATCGGGAGGCGGAGTTTTGATGAGCCCGGCGATCGCTTCGAGGAGATCGAGTGCGCCGAGTAAACTCGCAGCGTCTTCATGCAACGGCTCCAGCGCAGACGCCGTGAGACGCAGCCGGTTGTCAGACGCCTGCGGCGTGCGCCCTGGAATCGTGGCGCCTACCACGTCGAAGAACTGCCGTGCCCGTTCGCGGACACGCTCGAGAATTGCTGACAGCTCGCCAGCCTTGTCTGCCGCCAGTCCCGCCGACACCAGCCGCTCGCCGTCGCGCACGAGATCTTCGCATCGGTAATTGCTGACGGCAACGCCGAAATACTGTGTGGCGACATCTTCGAACTGGTGCGCTTCGTCGACGACGGCATACTGACATTCGGGGATCACTTCACCGTACGCGCTTTGCCGGACAGCGGCATCGGCGCAGAGCAAGTGATGATTGACGACAACGAGCTGCGACTCGGCGGCGCGCTGACGCATTTTCGTCACGAAACAGTCCTGATAGCGCGGGCACTCGGTGCCGATGCAGTTTTCAGATGTCGCGGAAATCTGACCCCAAAACGGCAGGTCCTCCGGTAGGTCGGCTATCTCGGCGCGGTCGCCCGTGTTTGTGCCGGCCGCCCACTGCTCGATGATTGGCAGAAAGACCTGCGCCGCGGATTCGCCGAACAACCCGGCTTGTTCGCGTGCCGAATCTCTGAACGCATCGAACCGATGAAGGCACAGGAAATTTCCTCGACCTTTCATGTAGGCCGAGGTGAACGGCACACCGAGCGCCTCGCGGAGAATCGCGAGGTCCTTGAAATAAATCTGCTCTTGAAGGTTCTTGGTGCCGGTGGAAACCAGCACACGCTGACCGCTCAGAATCGCGGGGACTAAATAGGCGAGGGTCTTACCCGTGCCCGTGCCGGCTTCGACCAGCAGCACGCCGCCATCTTGAAGTGTTTCGGCGACGGCCTCGGCCATGTCGCGTTGGGCGAGACGGCTTTCGAAGGCGGGCAACGCCTGGGCCAGCGTCCCGTCATCGGCGAAGACGTCGGCGACGCGCCGCGCCAGGGGATCTAGGCTCCGTAGAGCGGGAACTTCCGGCACAGCTTTTCAACTTCGGTCTTCACCATGCCGAGCGCGGCATCGTCTTCATGCGATTTTAATGCGCGCGCAATCAGTTCCCCAATCAGATCCATTTCGCGCTCACCCATGCCGCGGGTCGTCACCGCGGGCGTGCCCACGCGGATGCCGCTGGCAGTCATCGGCGGATTCGGATCGAACGGAATGGCGTTCTTGTTCACGGTGATGCTGGCTTTGCCGAGCGCGGCTTCGGCGGCTTTCCCCGTGATGCCGCGCGAGAACACGTCGACGAGCATCAAGTGATTGTCCGTGCCGCCACTCACCAGTCGGAAACCTTCGGCGGTCAGTGATTTTGCCAGCCGTGACGCATTCGCCACGATCTGCTTCTGATAGTCGACGAAGGCCGGCTCTGCCGCTTCCCTCAAGCAAATCGCTTTGGCGGCGATGATGTGCATGAGCGGACCGCCCTGCAGTCCGGGGAAGACGGCCTTGTCGAGGTCCTTCGCGTACCGCTCACGACACAGGACCAGGCCGGCTCTCGGGCCGCGGAGCGTTTTATGCGTTGTCGTCGTGACGAAGTCTGAGTGAGGCACCGGGCTTGGATGCTGGCCCGCGGCCACGAGACCCGCGATGTGCGCCATGTCGGTCACCATGGGCGCGCCGATTTTTTTCGCGACGGCGCTGATGCGCGCAAAATCGATGATGCGGGGATAAGCACTGGCGCCGACCATGATCATTTTCGGCCGATGTTCCTCGGCGAGCTTCTCGAGTTCTTCGTAATCGATCCGCTCGTCCTCCTTGCGGACGCCGTACGGCACGATCGTATAAAGCTTTCCTGAAAAATTCAGCGGATGCCCGTGCGTCAGATGCCCGCCATGCGCCAGGTTCATGCCGAGCACTGTGTCGCCAGGCTTCAGCAGGGCGAAATACACAGCCATATTGGCCTGTGCACCAGAGTGCGGCTGCACGTTGGCGTGCTCTGCGCCGAACAGCGCCTTTGCGCGATTGATCGCGAGCGTTTCGACGACGTCGACGAATTCGCATCCGCCGTAGTAGCGCTTGCCCGGGTAGCCTTCGGCGTATTTATTCGTCAACACGGTGCCAGCGGCCTCGAGCACTGCTTGGCTGACGAAGTTTTCAGACGCGATCAGTTCGAGGCCATCGTTTTGCCGATGGACTTCGTTTCGAATCGCCTGCGCGACCTCAGGGTCGGTTTCAGCGATGCTGCGCAAGCGCGTGGGAACGTCCGCTTTCGTCGTCATGACCGTTCAATCTCCGCGATTTGATCGAGGCGTTTCTGGTGGCGTCCGCCTTCGTACGGGGTATTCAGCCAGAGCGTGAGAATTTCATCTGCGAGTCCGAATGCGACGATGCGGCCGCCCATCGACAGCACGTTGGCGTCGTTATGCTGGCGCGACAAGCGCGCCGTGTAGAGATCGTTACACAGCGCCGCGCGGACGCCGCGAACTTTATTTGCCGCAATCTGCTCACCCTGACCGCTTCCACCGAGGACGATGCCGCGATCGGCTTTGCCAGCCACGACGGTCCGACCGACCGCCGCGCAGATGGGCGGATAATCCACCGACGCTTCGCCGTGCGTACCGAGGTCCTCGACCTGATGGCCGAGCGCGCTGAGTGTCTGTTTCAGATGCTCTTTGAGTTGAAAGCCTGCGTGGTCGGCGCCAATCGCGATGCGCATTGGAGGATGATATAGCAGATGGAACCATCGGTCACAGTCTCCGGCCGCGGCGAAGAACGGATTCGAAACGGCCACCTCTGGGTCTATCGCACCGATGTGCTAACCGTGAACGCGGCGGCGGGCGACGTGGTCAAAGTGACAAGCCAGGCCGGCCGTTTTCTCGCGCGGGCGTTTTTCAGCGATCAGTCGCAAATCACCCTCCGCATCGTCACGCAGCACGACGTGCCGGTCGACAAGGAATTCTGGCGCGCCCGCCTGAAGCAGGCGGTGTCGTTCCGCGAGAGCCTCGCCATCGACGCGTCCGCCTATCGACTGGTGCACGGCGAGGGCGACCTCATCCCCTCGTTCGTGGTCGACCGCTACGGCGACTATCTTGTCGTCCAGGCCCTGTCTCAATCGACCGACCGCATGCTCGCCGAGCTGACCAGTCTGCTCGTCGATCTTGGAAAGCCGCGCGGCATTCTTGCCAGAAACGATCCACGGGTGCGCCTTCTCGAAGGGCTCGACCAGAAAGTTGAACTGTTGCACGGTGAGGTGCCCGAGGCGATCTCCGTGCGCGAGGGGAAGATCGAGTACGACGTCGATCTCTATCACGGGCAGAAGACGGGCGCGTTTCTGGATCAGCGAGAGAACCGCCAGGCCGCGGCTCAGTATGTGAGCGGTCGTGTGCTCGATTGTTTCAGCTACGCTGGCGGGTTTGCTCTTCAACTGGCGGCCAAGGCAGACGAGGTGACGGCGCTCGACATTTCCGAAGATGCCACGGCGGCGCTCGAGCGAAATGCGAAGAGAAATGGTCTGGCGAACGTGAGCGGACGAACGACCAACGTTTTCGACGAGCTTCGCGCGATCGAGCGTGTCGGAGACAAGTACGACTCCATCGTGCTCGATCCGCCGGCGTTTGCGAAGAGCAAGTCGGCCATCCAAAAGGCCCTGTCGGGCTACAAAGAAATCAACCTGCGTGCGCTGAAACTGCTGAAGCCAGGAGGATTTCTCATCACCTGCAGTTGTTCGTATCACGTGAACGAGGCGTCGTTTGCTGAAGTGATTTTCGACGCGGCGCTCGACGCGAGGACGGAAGTCAGTGTGGTCGAGAAGCGGATGCAGGGACGCGATCATCCGGTCGTGCTCGGAATGCCGGAGACGTACTATCTGAAGTGCTTCATTCTGCGGAAGCTTGCCTAACCAGCAGTCCCTCGGCGGCGAGCGCCGCACGCACGCCCTCGACACCTCTTGCCTGGCGTCCACGAATGCCGACCGCGCACGCCGCCTCGACGTTTGCCGGCAGATCGTCAAAGAACCTGATGGCGTCGGGTGGGACGCCGGCGCGATCGATCGCGACTTTGTAGATCGCCGGATCGGGCTTGCACAAGCCGACTTGATGTGACGAGATCGCCAATCGAAAGCGCGGACGAAGCGAGTCGAGAAGCTCGCGGGCGCCGGGCAGCACACGTCGCGTCATCGTTCGGAACGCTTTGAGGAATTCTTCCGGCTCGAGCGCGACGCCCCAATCGTCGACAAAACGAGCTGCCCATTCCTTCGACGACAGCGCCCCGCGCTCAAAGGCATCGGTGTGCGGACAGTTGACCCAGCGGGCGAGGATCTCGGCCGGCGTCGATGGCGTATGGAGGTACTGTCCGATTTCGCGAGGTCCCGAAAAGTCGACGAGCACGCCGCCTAAATCGAAAA
>JANMJM010000312.1:0-4728 GCA_031371345.1 Vicinamibacteria bacterium | reverse complement strand
TCAAGCGGCTTACCCTGTTGCAACGACGACGGCACTGGACGAGCTATGGCAGTGGAATCCCGACGCAATGGTGATCGCCGCGCCGCCTTCCAGCCATATCGCTCTCGCTTTGGCTGGAGCGGAGCGTGGCATTCACCTGCTCATCGAAAAGCCTTTGAGCCATTCGCGCGAGAACGTGACCAATCTCGCCGAGGAGGTACGCCGGCGCGGACTGATTGCGATGATCGGCTGCAATATGCGGTTTCACCCCGGACCAGCAACCGTTAAACGACTGATCGTCGATGGCGCGATCGGGGCAGTGATGGCTGCGCGGCTGCAAACCGGGTCGTACCTTCCGGAATGGCGGCCGGCGCAGGATTACCGGGGAAGCTATAGTGCAAGCCAGGAGGAGGGCGGTGCCATCCTCGATTGCATTCACGAGATCGACCTGGCGTTGTGGTACTCGGGGCCCGGCCGCCTTTCGGCTGCTGTCGTGCGGCCGGCGACGACCCTCGAACTCAACGTAGACGGGCTGGCCGAGCTTCTGCTCGAACACGAGAGCGGGGCTGTCACAAGTGTGCATCTGAACTTCGTCCAGCGCGATTATCGCCGCGGATGTCAGATCATTGGCGTGACGGGAACAATTTACTGGGACTTTGGCGACGACAGCGTCACCCTGCGTCGAGGGGCGGAGATCGAAACCTTCGCAGAGCCGAAGGGCTGGCAGCTCAATCAGATGTACGTCGACGAGGTCATGCACTTCGTCGAATGCGTGAGGTCGGGAAACCGGCCGATCGCACCACTAACCGATGGAATTGCGGCGCTGGAGATTGCACTGACGGCGCGGAACCAAATTCGCCGAATGGCGAGCAGCAAACCATCGTGAAGACTGCAGCGATCATCCAGGCACGGATGGCCTCGACCCGACTCCCGAACAAAGTTATGGCGGATCTTGGCGGCCGTCCTATGCTGGCCCACGTCGTTTCGCGCGTTCAGCGCGCTCGATTCGTCACTGATGTTGTGGTCGCGACAACCATGAACTCGGAGGATGATGTCATTGCGAGCTTCTGTTCCAATGATCGCATCGCGTGTTTCCGCGGCAGCGAGGACGATGTCCTCGACCGCTATTATGAAGCCGCCCGAGCATTTGCCGTCGATGTCGTGGTGCGTATCACGGCGGATTGTCCGCTGCACGATCCGCGCGTCATCGACCTGGTGGTATCCGAATTTGATCCGGCAAGCGCCGATTATGTGTCCAACACGATCGAGCGAACGTACCCGGACGGGCTTGATACCGAAGTGTTGTCGTTCGCGACGCTGGCGCGCGCCTGGCGCGACGCGCGCTGGACATCTGAGCGCGAGCACGTCACCGCGTACGTGTGCAAGCATCCCGAGCTGTTTCGTATAAAGCAGGTCCGACACGTTCCCGATCTGTCAGCACTACGGTGGACGGTCGATGAGCCACGCGACCTCGACCTGGCGCGGGAGATCGTCGGGCGACTTCCGGAAGGATTCGGTATGGAGGAAGTGGAGGCGCTGCTTGCCGCCAATCCATTGCTGACATCGATCAACGCCGGCATCGTCGCCAACGAGGGATATCAGATTTCGCTTCAGCGGGATCGCCTTGAGCCGGGCAAGACATCATGAGTGGTCGCACAACTGGAGTAGACCTCTACAGGCACGCCCGCGAGCGTATCCCGGGTGGGACGCAGTTGCTCTCTAAGCGGCCGGAGATGTTCCTGCCCGAGCAGTGGCCAAGCTACTTTTCGCGGGCGGCAGGAGTACTCGTGTGGGACCTGGACGGCCGGCAGTACATAGACATGAGTCACAACGCCATCGGAGCGAACGTGCTGGGCGCCGCCGATCCGGATGTGGACGCGGCCGTCGTGCGCGCGATTCGTGACGGAATCGCGTCCACGCTGAACGCCCCCGAGGAGGTCGAGCTCGCCGATCTGTTGTGCGAGCTTCATCCGTGGGCCAACATGGTTCGCTACGCGCGAACCGGCGGGGAGGCGATGGCTATTGCGGTACGGATTGCGCGCGCGCACACCGGCCGCGACATCGTCGTGTTCTGCGGTTATCACGGATGGCACGACTGGTATCTCGCAGCGAACCTCGCCGAAGAGCAGGCGCTCGATGGACACCTCCTTCCTGGACTCAGTCCGGCGGGGGTGCCGCGGGGCCTCATGGGAACGGCCCTGCCTTTCCGCTACAACCAGCTCGACGAGCTGGAAGCGATCCTGCTGCGCAACCGCGGGCAGGTAGCCGCCATCGTCATGGAGCCACTTCGAGATCATCTGCCCGCACCGGGTTTTCTCGAGGGCGTTCGCCGTCTCGCCAATGAAGCCGGCATCGTGCTCATCTTCGATGAAATCACGGCGGCGATGCGTCTCACGACAGGTGGGGCTCACCTGACTCTGGGAATCGCTCCGGATGTGGCTGTTCTCGCCAAAGCCATCAGCAATGGATACCCAATGGCTGCTGTGATTGGGATTGAGAAAGTGATGCAAGCGGCGCAGTCGTCCTTCATCAGCAGCACTTACTGGACCGACCGTATCGGACCGGTTGCGGCACTCGCCACTATACGGAAGCATCGCGAGCACAACGTGGCTGCGCATCTGCAGCGAATCGGCGAGCGCGTCCAGCAGGGCTGGAAGAAAGAAGCGAGCCGCGCGGGGCTGGCCGTTGATGTTGGCGGCATCGCACCGCTCAGCCACTTCAATGTGATGGGTCCAGCGTCCCAAGTGGCACAGACGGTGTTTACTCAGCTGATGCTCGATCGCGGCTTTCTTGCGGGCAAAGGCTTCTATGCAACATTCGCCCATGCGGACGAGCACGTCGACAGCTATCTGACGGCGGTCCGGGAGGTGTTCGCGCAGATCTCGGCCGCGATCGCCGATGGCGGGATCGAAAATAGGCTGCGGGGACCGATCGCGCATTCCGGCTTCGCTCGTCTGACATGATCCGCGTCGTCCTCCGCGCTGACGCCGATCGGCTCATGGGGGTCGGGCACGTGATGCGGTGTGTTGCGCTCGGCCAATCGCTGGTTGCGGCGAATGCGGATGTGATGATCGCCACGTCATGCAACGATCCCAAAATTCTTCGCCACATAAAACGGAGCGGACTCGGGTTGCACCTCCTCGACGCGGCGCTCCCGCGGAGCCGAGATTTCGCAGGGGTGAAAGCACTGATTGACGGCTATCGCTCGCCCGTTGTTGTTGTGGACGGGTATCACTTCCCTCAATCGGACTTCGCCGAACTTCGCGCCGCTGGTGCGCGCACCGTGGTCATCGACGACGAGCCACGATCCGGGATGTACGATGCCGACGTATTGCTCGATCAGAACATCGGAGCCCTTCGTCAGAATTACGTTGTTCGCCAGGATGCACGCTTGCTGCTCGGCTCGCGTTTCGTGTTGCTGCGGCCGGAGTTTTCAAACATCGATCGTGCGCCGCGAGCCGCAGACGGTCCTGTGCGTGTGCTGATAGCGATGGGAGGTGGCGATCGCCTGAATATGACCGCGTTGGCACTCGAAGCGGTGGCCATGATCTCTCATGGACTGTCCGTAACGGTGCTGGTCGGTGCCGCGAATCCTCACGCCGAGGCGCTGAAACACGCCTTCGGTGGTGGGAAGATTCGATTCGTGGAAAACACGCCTGATGTGGCGGCCGAGATGGCCGCGGCCGACGTAGCAGTGGCCACTGTGGGCGGAACGGTGTGGGAGCTTGCGGCAGCCGGAGTGCCGGCCCTCGTGATCAGCACGACGCCAACCCAGCACCGCCTTGCAGAATCGCTGCACCAATACGGGGCTCACCGTTGGGTGGGCGACGCGATTTTGCTGGTGCGCGAGCGCTTGGCCGATTCGCTTAGCGAGCTGGTTGACAGCGCGGAGCTTCGGACCGAGATGGCGCGTCTCGGACGAACACTCGTCGACGGCAGGGGTGCGGCTCGTGCGGCCTCGGCCATTCTCGATGCCAACAGCGAGTGGCGGTTTCGGCCGGCTGCGCCGGAGGATGCCGAACCGGTCTGGGAGATTGCATCCGATGCCACAGTGCGCGCCGAGTCGTTCAAAGCGGACGTCTTCGGGTTTACGTCGCACGAACGTTGGTTTAGCGAGCGACTGACGAGACCCACGCAGCGGATGTGGGTTGCCGAGCGGGATAGCAGCATCGGTGCGTATATCCGGTACGACGCGTCACCGCCATGGGCCATGGTCAACATCGCAGTCGCAACGCCGTTGCGAGGCCGTGGTCTTGCCCGTCGGCTGCTGACTGCCACGTGGTCAGACGCATGTCACGCGCTCGGCGCGCGAGCGGCTCGCGGTGTGGTCTTCGAAACGAACATGGCCTCGACGCGAGCCTTCGAACGCGCCGGCTTCTCCGCAATCGATCGGCCGTCATTGGACGGTCAGCGTTGCATCATGTTCGAGCGCTCTGTGGATCGGCAAGCCGTCTCCTGATGACACCTCCCGGCGCACAGATTATGGTTGGTGCCCGGCACGTTGGCGCGCCGGGGATCCCAGTCTTCATAGTAGCGGAACTGTCCGCCAATCATAACCAGAGCTACGATCGCGCGGCAGAGCTCCTGCGGGCTGCAAAAGCGGCGGGCGCCGATGCGATTAAGTTACAGACCTATACACCCGACACGTTGACAATCGCCTGCTCGAACGACTATTTCCGCATACGCGGTACCCAGTGGAACGGCCGGACGTTATACGATCTCTACGCGGAGGCCCACACGCCGTGGGAG
>JANMJM010000241.1:0-9878 GCA_031371345.1 Vicinamibacteria bacterium | reverse complement strand
CTTGCGGCCACTACTCAACTGGCGTGGCACCATTCAAATATCTCGATGGATTTGTGCTCGCACGATTTCTGGACAGGAACTTGTAGGCGTCGCCAAAATCGCTTCCGTGAGAATTTGATGTCAACTGGGTCCGGACCTAGTTGGCATTAATTTCTCGAGTGATGCAGTTTCTGCCACCCTCGTCAAGGTCCACGCAGACGCGAAGACCGACTCACTGGATCAATTGTTTTTATGCGGGATTCGAATGGATTCGCGACGACTCGGTCCGGACCTAGTTGGCATTAATTTCTCGAGTGATGCAGTTTCTGCCATCACAGCGCAAAGCGGTTTGCATGTACAGGATTCCGACTGGAGCGATCTCGGCTAACCCAAGTCCGCCGACGATCGACGATGGACGATGGACGATCAGAGGTAATCCAGCAGCCCGAGCAGCGCCTTATAAATCACCTGCGCAAGTTCCAGGAACAACGGCGTCACGGTTCCTTCGCTCACCGCGTCGGCCACCGTCACAGGATCCGACAGCATGAGCCAGATGAGCGCCGCGGCGAAGACAGCGGCCACCAGCGCGATGCCGGCCGAGAGGCTCACGCTGAGGCGGGAGGACCGCATAGCAGGAAAAGTGTCTGCCTTTAGGCGCACCCTGTCAAAGACGTGGTAAGAGCGGAATAGGTTCCCCGAGGCCCGCCGCGACCACCTGCGGGGCCACGATCGCCGAATCGGCAACGAGCGCGATGCCCAGGCGGTCCGGATCGATGTGGGTGACGGCCACTTCCCGTGTCCGCTCGACGGTCACTTCGCTCACTCGTGTCGTGAATGTGTCGAAGTAGTCGTCTGGGAGCTCATAGAGGACCAGCTGGGCCAGCGCGCGCGCGAGCTGCTCTGCGGTTTCGAAATTTCTCGCGTAGCCTCGTGTGAGGGCCGCCTTCGCCACGTCCACCTCTTCCGGCGTCGGCGGACGATCGGTGCGGATGGCGTGAATCTCCGTCAGCGATTCCTTAATGGCTTCCGCCGTGCCATCGCTTTGCACGCTGGTCTGCAGCATGAACGGACCACGGCCCCGCCGGAAGTCGAAGGCCGTGCGCGCGCCGTAGGTCAGCCCCTTCTCCTGACGAAGCTTCATATTGATGCGGCTCACGAACTGCCCGCCCAGGATCATGTTCAACACAATGAGCGGGTGGTAGTCGGGCGTGTTCCTCGCGAGACCCACTTCACCGATGCGAATTTCTGTCTGCGCTGCGCCCGTCTTGTTCACAAGCACGAGGCGGTGAGACGGCGCGAGCGGCGGAGGGGTGACCGCCGCGTCTTCCGGTACATGTGATCGGAGGTTGCCCCAACTCGAGAAGAGATCCGCGGCCATGGCCTTGAATTCACTGGCGGTGATGTCGCCCGATGCAATCAGCGTCGCATTCGACGGCGCATACAGACCGGCGTGAAATTGCCTGACGGTGTCAATCGTCAGTTGGCGCAGCGATTCTTCGGTGCCGAGGGCCATGTGCGCGTACGGATGCGATCCGTAGACCAGCTGCATGAACGCACGATCGGCAATCGCCGACGGCATGTCGCGGATCTGCACGAGGCGCGTGAGCCGAAGCTGCCGGATGCGCTCGAAGTCTTCGACGGCGAGTCTCGGGCGAATCACGCAATCCGCCATGAGCGAAAGCGCGGCCCCGGCAAATTTTTGCAGCGCCGTGACCGAGAACACCGTGGCGTCGGCCGAGACATCGGTGTCGAGGTGCGCCCCGATGCGTGCGAACGCCGCGTTGACGTCGATGGCCGACAGCGCCCCGGTGCCCTCGTCGAGCATGTCGGCGGTGATCGCCGCGAGCCCTTCATACCCCTCGAAGTCTGCGGACGATCCCGATGGCAGGACGAGCACGAAGTTGACGACCGGCAGGCTGCGATGCTCGGCAGACCACAGAAGGAGTTGGTTCGGCAGGCGATCTTTGTGGATGTCGGCGAAGCGGAAACTGGGTGTCGGGCCGATCGGCGGAAGGCGCGACCGATCGGCGCGCGTTGCCGGGCTCATGACACCACCGCAAGCGCAGAGTCGGGCAGCCCGAGCGACGATTTGCCTTTCGGCACCACGCTCAAGACCAGGCGATTGTCGTTCGAGAGATAACGGTTGGCGGCGCGGTGCAGATCGCGCTGCGTTACGTCCTCGTACCGTGCGAGATCGCGCTCGAAGTAGCCAGGATCGTTCAAGAACACGCTGTACGCGTTCAGCTGATCGGCCTTACCGCCAAACCCGCCAAGCGTCTGCAGCCGATACACGAACTGCGCTTCCACTTGCGCGTGCGCCCGCTCCATCTCGTCGGCCGTCGGACCGTCGGCAAGCAGCGCGGCCAGCTCGGCAGTGATGGCCTCGTCCAGCTCAACGAGGGTGTGGCCGGGTGCGGCCGATGCGACGATCTGCCAGAAGCCGCCGACTTCTCTCGAATTCTGAAACGCCATCACTTCGCTGGCAATACGCCGCTCGTACACCAGCGCTTTGTACAGCCGCGAGACCTTGCCGTTGGCGATCAGGTCCGAGAGCAGATCCATTTCGGCGTCGCCCTCGGTGAACATCGCCGGCGAATGCCAGGCAAGGTACAGGCGTGGAAGCTCGACGCGATCTTCGAGCAGCAGCCGGGTCTCCGACGTCAAGCGCGCGTCGGCGACGATCGGACGAGGCTTCGGGCCCGGAGGAATTTCCTCGAAATAAGTACGCACCCGCTCGAGTGCATCGGCGGTGTCGACATCTCCCGCCACGACGAGCGACGCGTTCGCCGGATGATAGTAGGTTTGGAAAAACGACCGCACGTCCTCGAATGTTGCCGCTTTCAAATCGGCGGTCTCGCCGATTGTCATCCAGTGATAAGGATGATTCGGCGGAAACAACGCCGCCGTAATCGCCGCCGTTGCAAGACCATATGGACGGTTCTCGTAATTCTGCCGCCGCTCGTTCAGCACCACGTCCCGCTGATTCTCGAACTTCTGCTCCGTCAAGGCCGGCAGCAGGTAACCCATGCGATCGGATTCCATCCACAGGGCCAGTTCAAACGCGTTGGTCGGCATCACTTCCCAATAGTTGGTGCGGTCCGGATTGGTCGATCCGTTTAACGACGCGCCGGCTTCCTGCAGGGGATGAAAGTAACCCTTGTCGTAGTGCTGCGACCCTTCGAACATCAGGTGCTCGAACAAATGCGCGAAGCCTGTCCGGCCCGGATGCTCGTTCTTGGATCCCACGTGATACCAGATATTGACGGCAACCATAGGCAGCCGACGATCTTCGTGAATGATCACGCGAAGGCCGTTCGAGAGCGTGTGTTGGGTGAAGGGAATATTCATTGTTGGTGCATAACCAACAACTCACAACTAAGAACGGACAACGACTTTATAGCTCGCAATGGAGATTTCCGCCGCCACCCGTTCGGCGGCCGACATGAAGGCCTTCACCGCCGGCGAGTCCGGCTCGCTCATGAGCAGCGGGACGCCCGAATCACTTCCCTCGCGGATCGGCTGATAGATGGGAATGCGTCCGAGGAAAGGCGTCTTCATCTCTTCGGCCATCTTCTGGCCCCCGCCGTGGCCGAAGATGTCGGCCTCGTGCTGACAGCTCGGGCAGACGAAGTGGCTCATGTTCTCGATGATCCCGAGCGTCGGGATGTTCAGCTTCTGATACATCCGAACGGCACGGCGGCTGTCGGCGAGCGACACCGCTTGCGGCGTCGTCACGACGATCGATCCGGCGACTGGAACCGTCTGGCTCAAGCTCAGCGCGACGTCACCGGTGCCCGGCGGCATGTCCACGATTAAATAATCGAGATCGTTCCACCGGACTTCGCGAAAAAACTGCTGAATGGCGCCGTGGAGCATCGGTCCGCGCCAGATCACGGGCGCATCGTCCGACGTCATGAAGCCCATCGAGATCACTTGGATCCCGTACTTCTCGGCCGGAATAATTTTCTTGCCGTCCGTTGTCAGCTGCGTCTTGATGCCGAGCATCATCGGCACGTTCGGACCGTAGATGTCGCCGTCGATGATGCCCACCCGGCTGCCACATTTCGCCAGGGCGATGGCGAGGTTCACCGCCACGGTAGTCTTGCCTACGCCGCCTTTGCCGGCGCCAACCGCGATGATGTTTTTCACACCGTCGACCGGCGCCCGTCCCGCTTCGGGGCCGGCGACCGCGCGCACGCTCGCCGACATGTCGACCTCGACGGCCGTCACGCCGCTCACGGCCTTCACGGCGGCCGTCGCCTGCTCCCTCATCTGTTCTTTCACGGGGCACGCGGGCGTAGTCAGCTCGACGGTGAAGGCCACTTTTCCGCCCTCAATCCGTAGATTTTTTATGAAGCCAAGCGTGACGATGTCTTGGTTGAGATCGGGATCCTTGACGACTTTCAGCGCCTCCAGAACGGCGTTTTCAGAAACCATCACCTTATTAGTCTAGCTTGGATCGCGCTAGCTCAGGACGACGCGAACATCGACGAGCGTAGGGGGTGCGGAAGGAGCGCACACAGACAGAGAGAAGCAATCGCCGTCCTGTACGCGCGGAGGTACGACCAGCCTGACAGGATGTCGCGCCAAGGCCTCGCCGGTGCCGTCGCAGCTTCCGCATGTTTCGGACCAGACCTCTCCGCGACCACCGCATGCCACGCACCATTTGCGAACGGGCACATCGACTGGTACCGTCACGCCGTCGAACGCTTCACGCGCCGACAGATGCAGCTCCGCGGAAAGATGCCGGCGATCGTCGGTCTCTGCGCCTGCACCCACGAACGCTTCGCGCATGCGATCGACTACGGCGCGCAGCGACGGAAAATCAATGGCGACTTCGTCGTCGAACCAGCCGCGGCGGCTCGTGAGTGGGGTGACGAGCACACGTTTCGCCTTGCGGCCGTCGTCACGAGGGCGAATCGAGAAATTCTTCACAGACACTCGTACGATAGGTGCGGGGTCCGGCCTTGTCAAGACAGGGGGCGAGTGTTAGCATCCGCACAAAAATGACCACCAAGGAATGTCCCGTGTGTGGTGAAGCCATGAAGCTGCGGCCGCGCGAGCAGATCGATCGCATTCCAGGCTCGAACCAGACGCGCTCGAAGCGAATCACCGAATGGGTGTGCCCCGAATGCGACCACTTCGAGGAGGCGGACAACGAGACGTAAAGCGACGAGGCGATCTGTTGGAGGAATCGGCCGGAACCTGGCCGAAGTGGGGCCGCTAGCGAGCGCCGAGCGTCAACAGCACTTCTTTGCGGAGCGCGTCTTCGAATTCCTCAAACTTCAGCGTGGTCTCGCATTCGTCACACAACACTTCAAACACCGCCGGACGGCTCTCCTCGGACACTTCGACTCGTGAATCCTGCAGGTGCACGACGTGCATCTGAAGCGTTTTCACGAGAAAATTCTGGCTGTTTCCACAACTGGGACACGTCAAGGTCACGCTCTACTCCTCAAGAAAAGTCTTATTTACCCGGACCGCTCGACGCGTCGGATTGTACGAGATGGCTTCCGGATAAAGCAACGATTACTTGGATTTTTTGCAAGCTGCGCAGTTTTGCCCAGAAAAATGGCTATAAAATGCATCTATGTCAGACACTGTGACGACCAAAACCGGTACGTTCGAGATCCGAAGCGAGGCTCACGGACCGCACTGGGTCGCTTGGCTCGCGCGCACTGCAGACGGGGGGCCCGAGCAATCGGTGCTGCTCGTCGGCCAGACCAAGGCCGAAGCCGAGGCGCGGGCCCGCAAATGGGCCGAGCGGCAGTAAATTATTCTTCTTCCAGCTCCTCCCAGCCAATATCGTCGGCGACCGCTGCGGGAATGGCGGTGAGACGCCCCACCTTGTGCTCAATCAGGCCGCAATACGTCCCCTTCGCTTCGAGCGAGACGACACTCAATCCTGGATCGAGCGTGCGGTGCACGGCGGCCACACAACCACATGGCAGCGGCTTGAACGCTTCGAACTCGAACTGCGACGTAACGGGCGTGCGCGACTGACGAGCGGCGACGGGCATTTGTCCTCCGTACAATTAGACTGACGCCGGGCCGTTTTGGTTTCGTGATTTTGTCGCTGTGCTAAACGAGGCCGGGGTACCACACCTGGCGGTCGTTCCGGAGCTGCGAGAACGGCGTCATTCGGTGAGGCTTCACGGACGTCGGCGCGAGAATATGCTGCACGTCGATTGCTTTCGCCACGAGCCCGTCCGCGAGCAACATGCGGTGGCACTGCCACCACACGGCTTCGGCGCACATGACCGCCACTCGCCCGTCTTCACCGAAGGCCAGCAACTCGTCGACCGCTGCAGCGAATTCGCGCGTCTGCATGTGATCGGCATAGCCGCGGAACGCCTGGTTCTTCCAGGCGCCATTGGGAGAATCGGCGCGTGGTTTTCGCAAGCCCCCGAGATCCTTGAAATGACGATACTGAATGCCTTCGCTCTTTAGACGCGCGGCGAGCGCGTCACTGCCGAAGTGCGGGTGACGTTTTGACTGCGGAATCGTGCGGATGTCGGCGAGTCGATCAATCTCCTGGGAACGGAGGAGCGAGACGAACTCGTCAGCGCTTCGTGTGGAGTGGCCGATGGTCCACACCCGGCTCGTGGGCATATACCAGTTTCCCCTCAACCGCCGTGCCGGGGAAGAGCGCGCGGGCAGCCGTGACGTAAATCTGGAGTTGCTGCTCGTGTTCTGGAATCGCCTTGCCGGTTTTCAGCTCGAGGACGGTCACGCCGCCGTCTCGCCTCCGAACGAGGCAGTCGAAGGTGCCTCGCAAAATCGTATGCGATGCCGACCGACGAACCGAAAACGGAACCTCGAAGGTGGCGTCACCCGATGCGAGCACGGCGGACAGGGCCGGCTGCGAGCACAACGCGTTGTAAGCGTCGCGCGCGTGTCCAATCAGCCGATCAAGATCCTCCACATCGGACGTCTCCTCCTCTCGAATCAAGCGCGCGAGCTCTTCGGTCACCGCGGAGCTGTTTCCGGAACCCGCCAGTGTTGTGCCTCGCCGCTCGAACAGCCGATGCACGAGCGTACCTGCCAGGCTATGGCCGATTTTTTCTGATCGCCGCGGCCGGAAATCCGTTTTGGGAGGCGCGAGCGTGGCGGTGACGCCGACGCGGGGCAGCGCGAACACATCGGCGAGAGGCCCGAAATTGTCTGGAACGGGGTCTGACCCTATGACAGTTTTTGTCACAGGGTCAGACCCCGTTGTTTTGGTGCAGACGCGTAGCCAATGGCTCTGCCCAGACTGGCCCGCCCATTCCAATGTCTGCGGGGCGGACGCCAGAGCCGCCGCTTCAAACTTCGGGCGAAGGCTGGTTGGCAGCACGTCGCCAAGGCTGCCTCCCCACGCTCGGAACTTCCCCTCTTTCGCCTCCGACGCCAGATACAGCCGCTCTTTCGCCCGCGTCAGCGCGACATACAGCAGGCGCTTGGTCTCTTCGCGATCCTTTGCTTTGGCATCTTCGTCGGCTTCGGACTGAAAATCGCTGACGCTCAGCCACGCGCGGCCGCCTTCGGAATCCGACACGACGCGAATCGGCGATCGCCGTCCGCCCGTGCCTTTGCTGAGGTTGACGACGAACACCGTCGGAAACTCGAGTCCCTTCGCCGCGTGAATGGTCATCAGACTCACGGAGTCGCCTGCGTCGATGACCGCATTCGATTCATCCCCCACCGTCATCCGCTCGAGGTGCTCGGCCAGCCGCGACATCGTCGTGTACCCGCGATTCTGCACCCGCCGAATCATCGTGCGGATCTTTTTCAGGTTTTCACGCGCCTGCCTGGCTCGCGGCCCTCGAGTCTCGAACATGTAAGCCGTTTCATCGAGCACAAGCTCCAGCACCTCTGCCGGCGGCAGACGATCGACGAGGCCCAGCCAACGCGCGACGCTTGCCCGTGCGCGATCGAGCACGAGCCGGTCTTCCTTGTCGAGCACTGGCACATCCGGGGGCCGCACTCCACCGAGCGCCGCTGCGAGATTGGGCGCGAGCATCTGAAGGGCTGGATCTGAAAGGCGGAGAAAACGCGAGCGCAATAACGCCGCTGCCCGCAGATTGGAATCCGGCAACGCCAGGTAACGGAGCAGCGCCAGCACATCTTTGATTTCGTCGGCCTCGAAAAAACCAAGGCCTTTGTAAACGTATGAGGGAATTTGCCGGCGCTCCAGCGCTTTTTCAAACTCCTGGTGGCTATCTTTCGTCCTGAAGAGAATGCCGATGTCGCGTGGAGAAACGCCGCGCTCGTCGATGAGCCGACGGATTTCGCCGGCGACGATCTCGGCGCAATCGGCGACCGTTGGCGCCGCGATAATGCCGAGCCCCTCGGCGTCTTCCGATGCGGGCGCTTCCATGACTGGAAAACGATCCTGCTCGGCGAAGCGGAACGCATCTCTCCGGGATGGATCTTTCTCCACATCCGTAAATACATCGTTGGCAAACGCGAGCAACTGCGGCACCGCGCGAAAGCTCTTCGAGATCGCGCGCCGCGAATCGCTGCTCGAGCGAAGGTTGTCAACAAAGCCGGCCGCATCCTCCATGACGCCCGCGTCGGCATCGCGGAAGCCATAGATCGATTGCTTCCGATCTCCCACCAGGAAAATCGACGGCGTGAGCGGCGCATTCTCGGCGACGCCGGTGCCCTCACCCCACGATCGCACGAGCAGCGCCACGAGCAGCCACTGCGCTCGGCTCGTATCCTGGAACTCGTCCAGCAGCACGTGATGGTACCGTCCCTCGAGGCGATATCGACTGCGTGCGAACTCGTCCATTTGCGCGAGCAACGCGAGTGCGCGCGCGAGCGCTTCGGAAAAATCGAGCACGCCGTGGGCATCCAGCGTCCGGTGGTACTCCCGAAGTGCGATCGCGTAGGTGCGCTGAACGCCTCTCGACAGCACGGCGTTCAGATCGCGTCGAAACCCTTTCAGCACGTCGGCGACCTGCGACCCCAGTTTCTGAATGTCGTCGAGATGTGCTTTCCACGCCGCTTTCGAATCTGAATCGGTCTGCACGTAGCTGTTGCTGAATCGCTGTCTCGGCCTTTTCCGCTCGACGAGGAAATGGTCCTCGATTCGCTCGATGATGCCTCGAGCCAGTCCCGTCGGCGGCGTCACGCCGCTCGCCAGGAGCCGCAGGTCGGCCATCAGAAGCTGATACCGGCGATGTTTGACAGGGCCATTGGTGAGAAACCGTTCGATGCCTCCGGTGAGGCCGCGAAAAACACTCCGCAACCGTTCGAAGGCCTGCTCGCATGCGCGTTCCGCCGTGAGATCACGCGGCCCGAGCTCGAGCGCCCGTTCAAGAGCGTCTTCGACGATGAGACGGCGGTTGATCATGCTGGCGAGTCCCTCGCGCAGGCGAGGCTCACGCAGCTCGGCAAACAACAGCCGCACGTAGTCGTCCTTGCGCGAGAGCCCGCGCGCGATATCGAGCGCGCGATCGAGCGACTCTTCCATCAGCCGCGGTACCTGCGTTTCGTCGGCCATCTCGAAGCCGGGATCCAGATTCGCCTCGAGCGGGAACTCATGGAGCAGCGAGAGGCAGAACGCGTCGATGGTGCTGATAGCGATGTCGCCTGAGCGCTCGTGCATGACGCGCGATGGATCCGCCGAGGCGCGCAACTCGTGCATAATCCGGCCGCGCATCTCCGCGGCCGCTTTACGGGTGAACGTCAACGCGAGGATGTTCGCGGGATCGACACCTCGCCGCAGCAGGTTCAGATAGCGCTCGACAAGCACGTGCGTCTTGCCGGTGCCCGCCGAGGCCTCGAGCACGACGTTCTGCGCGGGATCGACCGCGTGCGCGCGCGCCGCGGCATCGGGCAGGTCGGAAACGGGGTGTGACGCCGTTTCCTCGTCTTCCTCGTCTGCCTGTTCAAACGGCAGCCACTCAGAC
>JANMJM010000221.1:0-6092 GCA_031371345.1 Vicinamibacteria bacterium | reverse complement strand
TTCCTCGGCGACCGCCATCACGTCTTTGATTTCCTTGATGCCTGCAAGCACCGCGCTGAACGAGACAAAGCGTGCTTTCGTCGCTTTGGCGATCAGCCTCGCAAGCGTCGTCTTTCCGGTCCCTGGCGGACCCCACAGAATGATGGACTGCAGCCGGTCGCGTTCAATGGCTTCACGAAGCGGCTTGCCGGGCGCCAGAACGGCTTCCTGCCCGACAAACTCGTCGAACGTGGCCGGCCGAATGCGCTCGGCGAGCGGAGTACCGGCAGTTGTGCTGGCGACCGAGGTCTCCGTGTCGGGATCGTCGAAAAGGCTCATCGGTGTCGTTGGCGGAATGCTTCGTACAGCACGAGCGCCGCCGCGACGCCGACGTTCAGCGATTCAACGGGGCCGTGCATGGGAATCGAGACCTGATGATCGGCGGCGTTCGCTAGCTCGCCGGCGAGCCCCGCGCCTTCGCCGCCCAGCAGCAACGCCGTCGGCTTACGGAAGTCGATCTCAAAAAACGGTGATCCGCCGCGCGGCACGAGCGCCGCGATGGCGAGGCCAGACTTTCGCGCTTCGCGAAGCGAGTCCTCTATCGACGCGCGGGCGATGGGCAGGCGGAGCGCGCTGCCCATGGAGCCGCGCAGCGCCTTCCAACTGAACGGATCGGCCGTGCGGGCCGATGCCACGAACGCGGTCGCGCCTGCGGCTTCGGCGGTTCGCACGATGCCACCCACATTGCCCGGGTCTTGCACGTCGTGGGCGATCACCACCAACGGCGCAACCGGCGATCGTCCACGCATGACGGCGTCAACCGGTACAAGCGAGCGCCGTGCGATACCGACCGAACCGGTCGGCGTGCGCACGGGACTCATCGCCTCGAGAACATTTCGTGAAACGATCAGCACTTCCGTTCCGTTCGCCGACAACCGATCGGCGAGCGCTCGCGTTTCGGCGTCGTCGAGCGCGGCATGATCGAACGCAGCGCTTTCGATGGTAATGCCCGAGGCGTGCGCTTCTGAAAGCAGATGAAGACCATCGAGCAGGAGCTCGCGATCGACGCCGTTTGCGGCGGATATGCGGGCAAGTTCGCGATAGCGTCGAACGCTGGAATGCTGGCGCGTTACCGCTCCAGTCATCTGGAGAGCATAGCAGATGTGCTAAGATTTTCGTTCGGATGAAGGCCAAAATCCTCAAGAAATTCGAAGATGAAGTGGCGGAGCTCGAGCACGTGCTCCACCACGATTTGCCGAAAGAGATCCAGCGCGCGCGGGAGCTCGGCGATCTGCGCGAGAACGCCGAATATCAGGCAGCCAAAGATCGACAAACGATCGTCAACAGCCGGCTTGCGATGCTCAGGAAACGGATCGCCGAGATCTCGATCATGAACATGGACAAGATTCCGCACGATCGCGCCGCGTTCGGCTCGACGGTTCATCTCCGAGAAGACAACGGTGAGACGGTGGTGTTCACGCTCGTCATGCCCGAAGAGGCCGACGCCGCCAAAGGTCTTATCTCGACCAGCTCACCCATCGGCCGGGGCATCGTCGGCAAGACCGAAGGCGCCGAATTCACGGTCGCCACACCCAACGGCACTCGGAACTTCGAGATCCTCAAGCTCATCACCGTTCACGAAGAGGCGTGAGCTATTCCCCACATCTCAGAACCGCCGTTCTGCTGAGCGGCAGCGGCACGGGCGGGGCGTATCACGCGGGCGTGCTGCGCGCGCTTCATGAAGCGGGCGTCAAGATCGATGTCATGAGCGGACGCGGCATCGGCACGGTTGGCGCCGTATTCGCTGCGGTCGATGCGGCGCCGAAAACCTGGGAAGAGGGCGGGCTGTGGAGGCGGAAGCCGTCCGTGCATTTGTACCGCTGGCGTTTGGCGCTGCAATGGGCCGCGGCCCTCGCGGTGCTCGCGGTCGCGGTGCTGCTGGTTCCGCTGCTGGTGCTGGCGACCGGCCTGATTGCCTATCCTTTGAGCTTCCTCGTTCAAATGATTAGCGTCGATACGGGGAGCCGCATGGCGGTCGCCTACGCGGCGATGATCGGGGCTGCGTTCGGACCAACCGCGCTTCCGACGATCCTTCCTCGGCTTATCACGCTGCTGCTTGCCGCGGCCTTCATCGTGCTTGGAGCAGCTGCCGCTCGATCGCGAACCCCGTTGCTGTCGCGCGGCGCCCATCGCGATCGCGGCCGATGGTGGGCGCGTCTGGTCGGATCGCCGTGGACGAGCGATCCCGGTCTCGTTCACTTTCGACAGTCGCTGTGGCAGATTTTTCGGGGTCCGACGACTGCGAGGGAACCGCTGCCGCCGGAATTCAGCCGCCGCTATACGGAGTTGCTTGTCGACAACCTCGGCCAACCCGGCTTCCGCGAATTGATTTTAACGGCCCTGGATCTCGAGACGCGGACCGATTTGGTTTTTGCGGCGCTCACCGAGCCGCGGCGTCAGAGCTTTTTTCATCGGCGAGGGGCGTCTGGCGATCTGATCGATCTCGCAGGTGTCGGCCGCAGTCAGGTGCTCGATGCGCTTGCAGGATCGTTGAGCGTGGAGGTGCTCACCGAATCGCAGCCGATGGTGTTCTCGCCCGAGAGCTATTGGAAGGGAGAAACACATCGCATCTGCGATCGACCGGCTGCGGTCGGCCGCCTGATGTTGGAGCTGGCAGCGGCGGGCGTAGAACAGGTGATCGTCGTCTCGGCCGTGGCCAATCGCGCGGCGCCTCATCGGCTGACCAAGACGACGCGTACGCTTGAGTCACGGTTGGCCGAACATTTGTCGGCTGCCGAGGCGTCGTCAATTCGCGATGCCATTGGCACCCACTCTCTGCGATTTCGGGGCATCTTCCTGATACAGCCGGCGCACAATCCCGTTGGGCCATTCGATTTTGACGGCGCGTTCGATGAAGCGTCGGACCGCTATCAAACCCTCGGAGAATTAGTGGACCGAGGGTACGAGGATACGTACCGGCAGTTTATCGAGCCGATGATGGGAGGGGCGGAGTAACCCGCAACTAAAAACTACAGACTGGAACCTAGAAAGTACTTCATAACTTACTTTCCAGTTTTTACTTTTTAGTTTGTAGTTCTCAGTGGCTCCCTACTGGTTCCTTCCGCTTCTTGTCTTCCGCCGTGTCGTGCAGGAATTCCTGTAGCAGGTCGATGAGCTTCTCGCTCATCTGGCGCTCGTCGATGTCGCCGAAGCGCTTCTTGAACCCTTCCAGCGGCACGACCGCCTTCGCCATCGCGCGATGGCCGCCGGCTGATCCGATCTCGACGAAGTACTTCCGCACGAAATCGCCGGCGTTGCGCGAGTAGCCGAGATTGCGGACCGACATCACAAACATGCCGTTCACAATGCCGGAGACGAGCGTCCACTTCACGTTCTCGAGCTGCAGGAAAAAATCCGCGACGTAGGGGATGACATCGTCACGGGGCACCTCGCCGAGGTACACCGAGAAAATCTGATCCACCATCTTGCCGCGCTCGGTCGCCTTCACCACGAACTGCAGGCGCTCCAGCGTGATTTCCGCGCCTTCCATCCGGCGAATCAGCGTCGCGTCTGCGAGCGGATAGAGATACGAGAACGCCTCGATGTCGCAGCGGTTGGCCTGGCGATTGAAAAACAGCGTGTCCGACTTGATGGCGTAAAGCATGGCCGTGGCCGTCCGCTCTGAAATCGTCGCGTCGACGGCGCGCAGATGCTCGGTGAGAATGGTGCAGGTCGAGCCGTAGTCCTCGCGGATGTCTTTGAACACCGCGTTGTAGCCATGCTGCTCGGGATGATGATCGATGACGAGATCGACGCGATCGATGATGCCCTCGAAATAGTGCGGCTGCACATCGACCATGGCGATGCGGTCAAACTCCTCGAGCTGCTCGGGACGAATGGGTTCGACGTGGATGTCGAGCAGGTGCGCCATCCGCACGTTTTCCGGACGGGTCACGCCTTCGAGCGCCCCGATGACGGCTGTCGTTTTCGTGCGGTGGAGGAGGGTGCGCAACGCGAGGCCGCTCGCCATGGCATCGGGATCGGGCTCGTTATGCAGCAAGATCAAAATGCGATCGGCGTCCGACAAGTACCGCTGATATTGCTGCACACGGGCGCGAGTGAGTGCCCGGCTGAATTCCGTGAGGAGCGGCGCTTCGAATAGCTCCGACAGCGACAAATAGGACACATCGGGAAACTGCTCTTTGATGGTTTCAGCGCGCGACTCTTTGTCGGCGGTCCCGACGCCCAAGACATAAATAAGGACGCCGCCGGCGTCCCTGATGGCGTCGATCACTTTCGGGAGGTATCGCCGCCCGCTGTCTTCGATGATGACGGACGTTTGAGGGGAGAGGTCGGCCTTAATGTAGGTGTCGGTACGGCGGATGTCGCCGGCCGTGACCGGCAGTCCCGCGTCGTGGAGCTTGCGCGCGAGCGCGCGGCTCTCGACCAGGAAATCGACCTCGATGCTGGGCGTCAGGATCTCGTTCAGCATCCTGATGACCAGCTCGTCTTGGCAAACCGCCAGACACCTCATATGGGGCTCGTCACGCTATCGCTGTAAACTACCCATTATACGCCTCTTATGCACCGCGCTGCCCTGACCGCCGTTCTCGCGACTGCCACTGTCGCTGGCGCTATCGGAGCCCCGCAAATCCGCTATCGCACCGCCATTGACGTCGTCGGCTTTACCGTGACGGTGCTCGAAAGGAACAGCACGCCGGTGGCCGGCCTGAGCCTCGACGATTTCGACGTCCGGGAGGACGGCGTTCGGCAAAACGTCACCTACTTCAGCGCGGGCGGCGACGATGAAGCTGTGCCTTTACATATCGGTTTGATGTTCGATACCAGTGAGAGCATGGAGAAGGACCTGTCGTTCTCGCGCGGTGCCGCGATCAAGTTCCTGAACACCTTCCCGAAGGCGCTGGATTTCACGTTCGTCGATTTCGCGACCGAGGTGCGGGCCGCCAGGTTCTCACAGGAGGAATTCCCGCGGCTCGTCGCCAGAATCCGGAGCCGGCCTGCGAAAGGCATGACCGCATTGTTCGACGCGCTCAGCGTGTATCTCGGCGCCGCGTTCGACCAAAGCGGGCGAAAAATCCTCGTGATTAACACCGACGGTGGAGATTCCTCGAGTTCGCGCACCTGGACTGAAGCGACGCGGTTGCTGAAAGCCTCCGACGTCACGGTGTATCCCATCGGTTTCATGGCGAACCAGGGTCAAGGCTCGGCGCGCCTGGTGCAGCAGAGCCGCCTGAATGAAATGGCTGCCCTCACCGGCGGGCTCGCGCTGTTTCCGAATGGTATGAAAGACCTCGAGGGGATGTACAGTCGCATCAGCGAAGAGATTCACAGTCAGTACACGCTCGGGTACGTCTCCAGCAACATCGCGAAAGATGGCAAGTGGCGCAAGGTTGACATCCGCGTCAAGCGGCCCTCTTCAAATAAGCTCCAGGTCCGGACACGCCAGGGATATTTCGCCTCTTCGAAATAGATCACGAGGAAACGAAGACCACGAAGACACGAGGAATAAATTGTAGTACGATTCTCTGTTCGGCTCAGTCCGAAAAAGTGGGCTCTGCCGCGTGACCTATGGCCTCGCACTTCGACAAGTTCAACCTCGTTTCCGACTTCCAGCTTCTGGGCGATCAGAAGCGCGCGATTACCGAGCTCACCGAAGGGCTCGAGCGCGGCGACCAGAGTCAGGTGCTCCTGGGTGTGACCGGATCGGGAAAAACCTTCACCATGGCGCAGGTGATTGCCAAGGTGAACCGGCCGGCCCTGGTCATGGTTCACAACAAGACCCTTGCGGCGCAGCTGTATCAGGAATTCCGCCGGTTCTTTCCCGACAATGCGGTCGAGTACTTCGTCAGCTACTACGACTATTACCAGCCGGAAGCCTACGTCCCGTCGACCGATTCGTACATCGACAAAGAAGCCACGATTAACGACGAGATCGATCGCATGCGCCTATCGGCGACGCGGTCGCTCTTCGAGCGGCGCGACGTCATCATCGTGACGAGTGTCTCGTGCATCTACGGCCTCGGATCGCCGGAGGCCTACTACGGCATGCTGCTGCCACTGCAGGTGGGTCAGCGCATTCCGCGCGATCAGAT
>JANMJM010000153.1:0-20007 GCA_031371345.1 Vicinamibacteria bacterium | reverse complement strand
GTCATCGTTGACGAAATTCACGCGATGGCCGACGACAAGCGGGGCGCGCATCTCGCGATCTCGCTCGCGAGGCTGGACGATCTGGTGCAGAAAGCCGGCCACGCACGTCCGCAACGGATCGGCCTGTCGGCCACCGTGCGTCCCATCGAGACGGTTGCGCGCTTTCTTGCGCCAGACGACGCCGCGGCGGTGACGGTCATCAACCATGGACACCGTCGCGCAATGGATCTTGCCGTTGAGGTGCCGAAGGACGAGCTCGGCCCAGTGGCGTCGAACGAGATGTGGGCGGAGATCTACGATCGCATTACGGCGCTCATACAGCAACATCGAACGACGCTCGTCTTCGTGAACACGAGACGACTTGCCGAACGCGTCGCCCATCATCTTGGCGACCGGCTCGGCGAGGACGCCGTGCTCGCGCATCACGGCAGCTTGTCGCGCAAACTCCGCCTGACGGCCGAGGAGCGGTTGAAGGCCGGCAAGCTGAAGGCGGTCGTGGCGACGGCGTCGCTCGAGCTCGGCATCGACATCGGCACCGTAGATCTGGTTTGCCAGATCGGATCGCCGCGATCGATTGCCGTCACGCTGCAGCGCATCGGCCGCTCGGGTCATCAGGTCGCGCACACGACGAAACCGAAGGGGCGAATCTTTGCTACCACGCGTGACGAGCTGGTCGAGTGCGCGGCGCTCGTTCGCTCGATCAATTCGGGCGATCTCGATCGCCTGCTGATTCCGATCGCGCCGCTCGACGTGCTCGCGCAGCAAATCGTCGCCATGTCGGCGAGCGAAGATTGGCACGAAGAGGATCTGTTCAGGCTGGTCCGGCAGATTTACTGCTACCGCGACCTCACGCGCGAGAACTTCGACGCGGTGATCGACATGCTGTCGGAGGGCATCAGCACCAAGCGCGGCCGAAGCGGCGCGTTTCTGCATCGCGATCGCGTTCACGGCATCGTGCGCGGCCGGCGTGGCGCGCGCCTCGCGGCGATTACTTCGGGCGGTGCGATTCCCGACAACGCCCAATACCTCGTACTCGCCGAGCCAGACGAGACGGTCGTGGGCACGCTCGACGAGGATTTCGCCGTCGAGAGCCTTGCCGGCGACGTCTTTCTGCTCGGTACAACGTCGTGGCGCATTCGCCGCGTCGAGGCGGGACGCGTGCGTGTGGAAGATGCGCGTGGTGCCGCACCCACGATTCCGTTCTGGCGCGGAGAGGCCCCGGGTCGTACGGCCGAGCTGTCGAGCGCGGTGTCCGCGCTTCGCAGGCAAATAACGGGGTCAGACCCGGTTATTGAGGCCGAAGACTTTCTCATGAGGGACTGTGGCCTCGACCGGCGGGGTGCGCAGCAGGCAGTGGTGTACGTGCGGGCGGGCGCCGCGGCGCTGGGCGCTCTGCCGTCCGACTCGACCGTCGTCGCAGAGCGCTTCTTCGATGAAGGTGGCGGCATGCAACTCGTGCTGCACTCTCCGTTCGGGGCGCGCATCAATCGAGCGTGGGGCCTTGCGCTGCGCAAGCGGTTCTGCCGATCCTTCAACTTCGAGCTGCAGGCGGCCGCGACCGACAACGGCATCGTCATCTCGCTGAGCGATCAGCACAGTTTCCCGCTCGAGCTTGTCTTTAAGTTTCTGACCAGGGAAACCGTCGAGGAAGTGCTCACGCAGGCCATGCTGCCCGCGCCAATGTTCGAAGTGCGCTGGCGATGGGACACCTCGCGTGCGCTGGCCGTACTGCGATTCTCGGGTGGGCGCAAGGTGCCGCCGCCGATTCAGCGCATGCGCGCCGACGATCTCCTCGCCGCGGTGTTTCCCGATCAGGCCGCGTGCCAAGAAAACATCGTCGGCGATATCCGCATTCCCAATCACCCGCTCGTCAACGAAACGATTAAGGACTGCCTCTACGAGGCGATGGACCTCGACGGGTTGAAGCAGCTCCTCGAGCGCATGGCGAACGGTGAGGTGAAGACCGTGGCCATCGACACGCCGGAGCCGTCGCCGTTCTCGCACGAAATTCTGAACGCCAATCCTTACGCCTATCTCGACGATGCGCCGCTCGAGGAACGGCGAGCGAGAGCGGTCCAGATGCGGCGGACCATCGGTCCAGACGCCACCGGTGTGGCTGCGCTCGATCCAGCAGCCATCGCGCAAGTCGCTGCCGACTCGTGGCCATCAGCGCGCGATCCCGAGGAACTTCACGACGCGCTCCTCACGCTCCTCGTACTGCCGCCGGCTCGCGAGTGGGAAGACTTCTTTATACGGCTGTGCGTGAGTGGCCGCGCAACGGTGTTGAGCGCAGGCGGCGCCAATTTCTGGGTTGCTGCCGAGCGGCTGCGATCGGCGCGTCTGCTGTATCCCGACGGCGTCACCTCTCCCGACATCGCCGATTTCGATCGCACGGCAACATCAGATCAAGAATCGGCAGCCACAGAAGCCCTGCGCGGCTGGCTCGAATCGACTGGTCCTACCACACAGAGCGCGCTGGCCCAGCGTTTTGCGCTGCCGGGCGATGTGATGGAGTCGGCGTTGCTGCGCCTCGAAGGCGAAGGTCAGATCCTGCGAGGCCGTTTCACCGATCGCGCAGCATCGATGGCCACGGAAATCGAATGGTGCAACCGCCGGGTGCTGGCTCGTATCCATCGGCTGACCCTCGGCAGACTGCGTCGAGAGATCGAGCCGGTCACCTCGCGCGACTTCGTGCGCTTCCTGTATCAGTGGCAGCACCTGAAGGGCGGATCGCAGCTCCACGGACCCGACGGCGCGCTGCACATCATCAAGCAGCTGCAGGGCTACGAGATTTCCGGCGCCGCGTGGGAAGGCGACGTGCTTCGCCGCCGCATCGGCAAGTACTCGCCCGAGCTGCTCGATCAACTTTGCATTTCTGGCGAAGTGGTGTGGGGACGATTGTCGCCGCACCCGGCGTTCGATGATCTGGATCGCTCGCTCCCGGGAAAGCCCGGACCCGTTCGCCGCGTGAAGCCGACGCGCTCTGCGCCGGTGGCACTGTTTCTTCGAGACGATGCGCCCTGGCTGCTGGAAGCCGCAGCGAGTCGTGCGGCCACCAACGGACAAGCTGCCGAGCCGCGTCAGGGACTTTCAAACCCCGCACTTCAGGTCGTCGAATCGCTTCAACGCCGCGGCGCGTCGTTTCTCGCCGATGTTGTGAAGGACACGCGCCAGCTCATCAGCGTCGTCGAAGACGCATTGTGGGAACTCGCCGCCGCAGGGTTGGTCACGGCCGATGGTTTCGAGAATTTGCGTGCGCTGATGGATCCGAAAAGGCGGCTCGCCACCGCGCGGCATCATGCGCGGCGCGCCAGGTTCGTGCCGGGTCGCTGGGCATTGTTGCGCTCGACGCCTCCCCAGCCAGCGGCCGACGGTTTGAAAACAGAGACGCTCGAAGCGGTTGCGCACCAACTGTTGCTGCGATGGGGCGTGGTCTTCCGCGATTTACTCGCGCGCGAGACAATCACGCCGCCGTGGCGCGATCTGTTAGTGACGTTCCGGCGCATGGAAGCGCGGGGAGAGATTCGCGGCGGGCGCGTCGTGTCGGGGGTTGTCGGCGAGCAATTCGCGCGCCCGGAGGCCGTCGAGCTGCTTCGAGAAATTCGCCGCGACCGCTCGGTCGGCGATGCACCGCATGTCGCCGCGGCCGATCCGCTGAACCTCGGCGGCATCATCACGCCGGGCTCTCGCATCAGCCCGCTGTCGGGCCTGCTTGTGCCGCTGTGGGAGGACGCCGAACCTGAGAAATTCCGCGAGGATCCGCCGCTCCTCGGCCCGCACGAACACCGAATGTAGAATAGTTGTCAGTTGATTCCCATCAAGTTTCACAAGACGGTCGGCGTCAAGGTCGGACCGGTGCAGATTGGCGGCGGCGCTCCGGTCGCCGTGCAGTCCATGACGAACACCGATACGGTCGACGTCGAGTCAACGGCGCAGCAGTGCATCGAGCTCGCGCAGGCGGGCTCCGAGCTCGTGCGCATTACGGTCAATATTCCTGAAGCCGCGGCAGCCGTTCCAGCAATTAAGAAGAGGATGCTCGACGCGGGTGTGACGGCGCCGCTGATTGGCGACTTTCATTACAACGGCCATATCCTGCTCACGAAGTTCCCAGGCTGCGCGACAGCGCTCGACAAATACCGCATCAATCCAGGCAACGTCGGTACTGGCCAGCGGCGCGACGAGCAGTTCTCGACGATCTGCAAGGTCGCGGCCGACAACGGCAAGCCGGTTCGCATTGGCGTCAACGGCGGCTCGCTGAATCAGGAGCTCGTCATGGCGAAGATGCAGGAGAACACCGACCGCAATCTGGGCCACTCGTCCGAAGACATCATCAACGAGTGCATGGTGCTGTCGGCGCTCGACTCGACGGCGCTCGCGCTCGAGTCGGGCCTTCAGAAAAGTCAGATCATCATTTCCTGCAAGGTCTCGCGACCACTGCATCTGATTGCCGTCTATCGCGAGCTGGCGAAGCGCACTGATCAGCCGCTGCACCTCGGACTGACGGAAGCGGGGATGGGCATCAAGGGCCTCGTGTGGTCGGCGTCGGCGATGGGCGCGCTTCTGAATGAAGGCATCGGCGACACGATTCGCGTGTCCCTGACCCCGAAGCCGGGCGGCGACCGCCGCGAGGAAGTGTATGCGGCGTGCGAGATGCTTCAGGCGCTCGGGTTGCGATCGTTTGCGCCGAGCGTCACCGCCTGTCCCGGTTGCGGACGGACCACGAGCACCACGTTCCAGGAGCTCGCCGAGCGCACTCAGGATTACCTTCGCGAGATGATGCCGGAGTGGAAGCGGCGCTACGAAGGCGTCGAAGAGATGACGCTCGCCGTGATGGGCTGCGTCGTGAACGGACCGGGGGAATCAAAAGCCGCGAACATTGGCATCAGCCTCCCGGGGACCGGCGAAGAGCCGAGCTGCCCGATCTACATCGATGGCAAGCACGCGATGACGCTGCGCGGCACCTACGACGAGCTCGCCGCGGAGTTCAAGCGGATACTCGACGAGTATGTGGACGGTAGATACGGGAAACTAAAAACTAAAAACTAAAAACTGGAAAGTAACTTGGCAACTTTCGAACTTACTTTCCAGTTTCTAGTTTCCAGTTACTGAGATTCACCCTTAGTGGACCGTCGTGTAGGGTTCCGTGAGCGTGAAGGCGGGAATGTTGATGTCGAATGCTTCCCGCTTATCGTCCAAGGTCACCATCTGGTAGGTTCCCCGCATCGTGCCGAATGGCGTCGTCAGCTCGCAGCCTGACGTGTACTCGAACGTTTCGCCTGGTTCGAGCACCGGTTTTTTGCCGACCACGCCCGGACCCTTCACCTCTTTTACATCGCCTAACGCATCAGTGATGATCCAGTGGCGGCTGAGCAGCTGGACGGTCTCGCGACCCTGATTGGTCAGTCGAATCGTGTAGAGAAAGAACCACTGGCTCTGCGCCGGGTTCGATCGACCTGGGGCATACTCTGTTTCCACACTGACCTGGATGTTGCGTGTGATGGTTTCCGACATGATTCACTACTAATCATATGCCAGCAGACGACAAACTCCGCGAGGTTGCCGGGTCGATCGGCGTGCCCGGTGCGCGCCGGCACATTTTTCTGTGTGCCGATCAAACGGAGCCGAAGTGCTGCGACCGCGATCGGTCACTCGCGGCCTGGAGCTATCTGAAGAAACGGCTCAAAGAGCTCGGCCTGTCGGAATCGGGGGGCATCTTGCGGACCAAGGCCAATTGTCTGCGCATCTGCGAAGGCGGGCCGATCGCCGTGGTCTATCCCGAGGGCACGTGGTACCGCGCGTGCGATCCGCCCGTGCTGGAGCGGATTATTCAGGAGCATCTCGTGAAAGGGCGCACGGTGGAGGAGTATCTGATTGTCGAGAGGAAGCTGGCGCCGTAGTAGCGGTTAGTTGTTGGTTGTTAGTTGGTTAGCTGCTTTTCCCGGCTACGCTAAATCTTGTCGAGATCCTCTTTGCCAATCACCGGGTTCCAACCGAGCAGCTCGTATTGCGCCACGCCGTTCTGGACGAACGGATCGCCGTCGCGAATCGCATCGAGCGCTTTCGCGTCGTCATCGCCCACACGCAGCAAAAGAATGCCCCCGAATCGGGGATCGCACGGACCAGATGCCAGCAGCACGCCCTTCGCTTTGAGTTCGCGAAGATACGCGCGGTGAGGCTCCTGATGAACGATGACTTCTTCAACAGGCTTCCGATATCGAATCAACGCGATCGCGTACATCCTTCCTCCATCCGGCAACCAACCAACTAACAACCAACTAATCAACTAATCAACTACCCTGCGAACGCCCGTCCCAGCCCGTACGTAATCGCCGCCTCGATGACGCCGACGATGGTCATCTCGGTGCCGCTCGCCCACCACGAGCGGGTGGTAATGAGCGCCTTCGACGCACCGACCGCGAAATGCGCGATGGTGCTGATGATGAACGACGCGATCACCGCCGGCATGCCGACCGCAAAGAAAAACGGAATGATGGGAATGAAGCCGCCGATGGCCGTCGACACGCCCGCCGAGATCGTCGACTTGATGGGATTCGGAAACGTTTCTTCCGAGAGGCCGAGCTCTTCGTGGACGAGGGCGCGCAGGAACTGCTTCGGCTCTTTTTCCAGCCGGCTCGCCATCGACGAGGCCTCCTCTGGCGACAGCCCCTTCAACTGGTAGAACAGCTCGAGCTCGAGCCGCTCCTCTTGCGGATCTTCCTGAATCTCTTTTCGCTCGCGTGCCACTTCCGACTCGTAAACCTCTCGCTCGGATTTCGACGCGAGATACGCGCCGGCGCCCATCGAAAGCGCGCTCGCCATCGTGCCGGCGAGTCCGGCGGCCAGCACGACTTCGCTGCCGCCTGTATATCCCGCCATGCCGGACACAATGCCGAACACGGCGCCGAGCCCATCGTTCACGCCGTAGATCGCGTCGCCAATCCAGCCGGTGCCGCGCACGTGCCAGCGCTCGCGCCGCAAAATGGAATCGAGCAGCGACCTGGGGGTGGGCGCGGGTCCGGCCAGCATGCGGAGCGTGGTCGCATGATCCCGCTCTTCGCCCATCGCCTCTTCGGCAATGCGCTTGTCTTCGGGATCTTTCAGCCGGCCGATCATCTTGTCGTAGTCTTCTTCGATGCGCGATTCTTCCTGCTCGAGCCGATGAAGAATCACGTTTTGATCGGCGAAACGCTCGATCCATCTAAGCGACGAGCGCACGGTCGTCGCATCGGGCGCCTGCCCCGTCATCTTCTGAATGCGCTCGGACCATTTCGTGGCGTGACGATCCTCGCACTCCGCGAGGCGGATCAGAATGTCGCGGCGATGGCGGTCGGTTTCACGGCCGGCGAGCACGCGATAGGTACCGGCCGCCTCGACTTCGCGGCGCCACATCTCCCGAACCGCTGAAAGATGATCGGTCTCGCTCATCAGTGCTCTCCGATGAAGGCGTTCAGGGCGATGACGGTGAAAATGCCGGCGCACGCCAGAACCAGCTCCCGCAACGTTCGGCCGTCGATTCGCCCGCGATGAAGATCGGGAATAAGGTCGGCCATCGCGATATAGAGAAAGCTCGCGGCGGCGACCGAGAGAATGTAGGTGTTGATCTGCGGCATCCAGTCGAGCGCGACGACCGCCAGCACGGCGCCGAGAATGGCCGACAGTCCAGACACGATGTTCAGAATCAGCGCCTTCCGCTTGGAAAATCCGGCGTGCAGCAGGATGGCGAAATCGCCGAGCTCTTGAGGAATTTCATGCGTGGCGATAGCCAGCGCGGTGCTGATGCCGAGAGGCACCGACGTCTGCACCGCCGTGCCGATGACGACCCCGTCGAGAAAGTTGTGGAACGCGTCGCCGACCAGCACCATCGGCGCCGCCGCGCCGTGCGCTTCGCAGTCGTGCGTGTGGCAGTGCCGCCACAACACCAGCTTCTCGAGGAGGAAGAAGAGCATGATGCCGGCGAGCAGCGCGCCAAGCACGGTGCGCGCCGGAAGCTGGCTGAGCGCTTCGGGCAGCAGCACCAGCAACGCCACGCCGAGCAGCGTGCCCACGGCGTAGCTGACGAGCCACGGGACAACTTTCAAGCGAATACGATCGTTGAAGAGGAGGAGGGCGGAGGCGATCAGAACTCCGCCGAGGCTGCCCAGAAGAGTCAGCCCGACGGCCCACGCGAGCGAACGCACGGGAAGATTATATTGGTTATTAGTTGTTAGTTGTTAGTTGCTGGTGCGGTCACGCAAGCGCAACCAAATAACCAACAACCAACAACTACGTCTTACGGCGTGGCGATATACCCGCGACGCGCGCGCACCTTCAATGCGGGATCGCGTATTTCCACTCGAATCGCGTGCCACTTGCCGTCTTTCTGTCCAGTGGACGAGTAACCGAGATAGTACTGGCGGCTCAACTCGTCGGCGATATTGGCGGTTGCCGGATCGAGATCGCGCCCCGACCGGACGATTTCCGTACGGCCGCCGCTGTCGTCGGTGAGTTCGCGCAGAGCGTTCACGTCGACGCGATCGCCTCCCATTCGTATGGTCCTCCCGCCGCCGCCTTGCCCTTGCGGAAACGGCCACTGAATCTGCGGCAGAATGACGCCGCCGCGTCCCGTCGGACGCCGTCCGCCAGGAATCGGGAACGGAATCGGTTGAGGCCGTCGAATAGGCGGAGTCGGCATGCCGAACGACGTATTCTCTGCCTGGCCGTCGATACCGATCGCATACACCAGGACTTCAGAATTGCGAATGAGCTGTTTCACCTGACCAACCGAGCTGCTGCTGTCAGTATCGTTGCCATCCGAGATCAACAGGATCGCCTTCTTGCGCTGCTCGCCCGTGGTGGCCATCGGCACAGCCTCTGCGACCGCGTCGTACATCGCCGTGCCGCCGCCGGCATTCATGCGCGACACGACGCGGGCCAACCGTTTTCGATCGGTCGTCCAATCCTGTAGGAGCTCGGGATACGACTGAAAGCGCGTCAGAAAAATCTCGTCCTGCGGATCGAGCAGTTCGCCAAGGAATCGATTGATGGCCGCCTGCGCGTATTCGAGCTTCTCGCCCGCCATGCTGCCGCTCGTATCGATGACGATGCCCAGGCTGACCGGCACGCGCTCGTTGCTGAAGTGACTGACGTCCTGCCTCACGTTGTCTTCATAGATGATGAAGTCGTCCTGCTTGAGCCCAGGCACGAACCGGCCGCTCTTGTCGGTTACCGTGGCCGTCACGTTCACCAGCTCGACGCCGCTGCGGAAACGGAAGTCGTCCTGTTTCTGTCCTGCGACGGTCGAGGTGCCGGCGATGGCGATCGCGGCAGCCGCGGCGGTGAGTCCGATCCAGGGTCGAAGCATTTGTTTCATGGTTAACCTTAGTTACTTAATAGTGCGCTTACCTGAGCGCACTTGCCAGCTTTGTCTCCGAACGGCGATCGATGTGAGGTACCACTTCGGTGCCCGCGCGAAAGCTCACGCGGTAGCGCGCAACGGCACCGGGATCGGGCACGCTCAACCTGAACGGTGCTTCCTCTCCAGGTCCAAGCGCTCGGTAATCGAGCGGCACGTCCTTGGTGGAGACGAGCGCGCCCGTCTTGTCGAGCAATGACACGACGGCGGTGAGTCCTTCCAGCTTGTGGCCCGACGAAGGATTGCGAACTGTGCCACTGATGGTGAGCGAGTTCGCTTCGCGCGTATGACCGAGCGCCACGAGCTCGAGCGGATCAACCGCGTGCGCCGCGGTCTGTACGGCGGGCGTGCTGTTTTCCTGAGACGATGTCCGTAGGAACAACATGGCACTGCCAAGTATCAGGATGAGCGCGGCCGCCGCGTACAGCGGCAGACGGCCGGTCGTCGCTTCGCCCCGCTCAACAGTACCAAAGGCTATGGCAGGCGCAGACTCTCTCGCAGTTTCCACGTGAGTCGTGGGCGGCGCGATCGGCTCTGGCTTGATTCGAAGATCGTCGAATCGCGCCGGGGTGCTGCTCGCTGCCTGCGTTGCCGAGCCTGTCGCCACCCACTGCCATTCGCCGGCGACCTGCTTCCATCCACCATCGGCAGGTCCGTGCATTTCGGCGGCCGTCGACAATGCGGCGACCCGCGCCTCGGAGCGTTGACTTTCGGCGCGCTGCAAGCGCCGCATCCCAATGATCGCCGCAGCGGCGATGACCGTCGACGCGATAGCAACGAAGATCGCAATAGTTTCCATATCTCTTACCTCAACTTAAATTCGACGGCGACTTCGACGATGACATCCACCGACGCGCCGAGACGTTTGGCCGGCACCCACCGCCACTGCTTCACCGCGGCGATGGCGCGCTCGTTCAAGCCGCTGCTCAGCCCGTTGAGGAGCTTCACATCGCCGACCGATCCATCGCGCCGGACCACGATCTCGAGCACCACTTCGCCTTCAATATTGCGGCGGCGCGCGTCTTCGGTGTAGTCCGCCTTTATTTCCTGGAGAATTTTCGGCGGCGTAATGCCGCTGCCGGGGCGGTACGGACCGCCGCCCATGCCGCCGCCCGATCCGGGACCGATGCCCGACCCATCGCCTTCCCCGATTCCCGTTCCCCTGCCGCTGCCAACGCCGCCGCCGATGCCCGATCCGCGGCTCTCGGCTTTTGGCGGCGCGGGCTTGTCGATGAGGCCGGCTTGATCGCGGTCGTTTGCCGCAACCGTTGCGACCGGCGCAACGACTGGCGGCAGCGGCTCGGGCTTCACCGGTGGTGGCGGAGGTGGTTCGGGCGGTGTCGCAACCGGCTCGACAGGCTTCGGTGCTTCGCGCACGGGAAGCGGGCTATTCATTTTCGCTTTCCCGAGCCGCATGGCTTTAGGCGGAGGAGTGCGCTGGCGAAGGCCGCCGCCTCCACCACCGCCGCCTGGACCTGGCGTCGCAAGAAAGACCAGACGTGTCGTGACCGGTTCACTGCGCAACCGCTCCGGTTCTGCGGCGTGCGTGAAATCGATGGTGCTGACGAGAATCAGCGTCGCGGCGACGCCTGCGTGAATGGCCGCAGAGACGGCGACCGGAAGTTTGGCCGATGTGTGCTGGTATGTCGGCTGATCAAAAAGGAGCGCGGCGCTTCGGCCGCCGTCGGCCCGCAGCGTGCGAACGGCCCCTACCGAGTCCTCGAACGAGTAAAAATCTGGCGAGCCCGCAACGGGACGCAATTGCGAGGCTGCCACAAGCGCCTCGACGCGGGCCAGGGGAACGCCGGCTGCCTGAGCGACCTCGTCTGCCGAATATACGTCCGCGGGGGATTTCTTCAATTGGTCAGCCATTTAGGGATATGCCTGACTTAGGGGAAGGCAAAAGGCTTGCCGGTTTAAACGGGGGTTTTATCGGGGCAATTGAGGGACTGTCCGAAGAACTGAACGTTTTTTGCAGCTAACGGATGCCTTCGAAGAAGGACAGCCCGTCGCGCTCGGCGAGCCGGCGCACCGCTTTGAAGCCTTCGGCCTTAAGAGCCGTCAGCGCCCCGCCCGACGCGTCATAGTGCGGATCGACCGGCGGGCTGGTGCGAATCAGCGCCCCCAATCCGGCGCGCGGCCCCCGCTCGATGACGACGATGCGCCCGCGGGCCGTGAGCGTGCGAAACGCCTCCTGGAGACACCCGACCCGCTGTTCCGGTTTCATGGTCGACAACAGACCCTCTTGATCGTCCAGGACGATGAGATCGAACGCGGCGTCTTCGAAGGGGAAGGGATTGAGATGGTTGCTCGTCTCGATCTCCAGCAGCATGCCGCCCGTTTCGGCGCCCCGCCGCGCGCGCGCCGCTTCGGCGTTCGACGACACAATGGCGCAGGCGCGCCCGCTCAACCCGACCTTTGACCCGATCGCTGCAAGCAGCGACGGATCGCTGCAACCGATCTGCAAATAGCGATCGCCGAGCTTGATGCCGGTCATGGCGATCGCCAGGGCATGCTTTTCACCGCTTCGTCTGAAGAAGGACACGTCGGCAAGCGTAGGTCGCGCAAGTCGCCGAGGTCAATGGTGATATAGTTGCCGGCTGTGAAAACCGTTGAAATCGCGCCAGCAAAAGGGAAACTCGGCATCCTTCTCGTCGGCCTTGGGGCCGTCAGCACCACGACCATCGCCGGCGTCATGGCCATTCGCAAAGGCTTGGCCAGTCCTATCGGATCGCTCACGCAAATGGGCCACATCCGCCTGGGCAAGCGCACCGAAGGCCGTTCCCCGAAAATCAAAGAAATCGTTCCGCTCCCCGAGCTCGACAACATCGTGTTCGGCGGTTGGGACATCTTCGCGGAAAACTCCTACGAAGCGGCGCGCACGGCAGGCGTGCTCGAATCGTCGCTGCTCGACCAAATCAAGCCAGAGCTCGAAGCCATCAAGCCGATGTCGGCGGTGTTCGATCAACGCTATGTAAAGCGGCTCGACGGTCCGAACGTGAAGAAGGGCAAGAACAAGATGGACCTTGCCCAGCAGCTGCGCGCCGACATCAGGAATTTCAAAAAAGACAACGGGCTCGATCGCCTCGTGATGGTGTGGTGCGGAAGCACGGAAGTCTTCATGAAAGAATCGGCCGTCCATCAATCGATCGAGGCGTTCGAGAAAGCGCTCGAAGCCAACGATCCGGCGATTCCCTCGAGCATGGTCTACACCTACGCCGCGCTGATGGAAGACGTGCCGTACGCCAACGGCGCGCCCAACCTGTCGGTCGACATCCCCGCCATGATGGCGCTCGCGCAGCAGAAGAAGCTGCCGATTGTGGGCAAGGATTTCAAGACCGGCCAGACGTGGATGAAGACGGTCATCGCGCCCGGTATCAAGGCGCGGCTGCTCGGCGTCGAAGGCTGGTATTCGACCAACATCCTCGGCAACCGCGACGGGGAAGTGCTCGACGATCCGGAATCGTTCAAGACCAAAGAAGAGAGCAAGAAGTCCGTCCTCGACTACATCCTTCAGCCGCAGCTCTATCCAGAGCTTTACACAGATCTCTGCCACGTCGTGCGCAGCAACTCCTACCCGCCGCGCGGCGACAAGAAAGACGGTTGGGACAACATCGATCTGGTCGGCTGGCTCGGCTACAAGATGCAGCTGAAGATCGACTTCCTGTGCCGCGATAGCATTCTCGCGGCGCCGATCGTGCTCGACCTCGCACTCTTCCTCGACCTGGCCAAGCGCGCCGGCATGTCGGGCATCCAGGAGTGGCTCTCGTTCTACTTCAAGAGCCCGATGCACGCGCCAGGCCTCTACCCCGAGCACGACCTGTTCATTCAGCTGATGAAGCTGAAGAACACGCTGCGCTACATGGTGGGTGAGGAGCTGATTACGCACCTCGGGCTGGAATACTACGACTAGATATTGGCTCTAGGCTTTGGACTCTAGGCTCTTGGCCATGCCCAAAGTCTAAAGTCCAGAGCCCGAAGCCGAACCGCCGCGTGCAGCCCCGCGCAACCCCGTAAAAATTACTAAGGTTTAAAGCGTCTCCGACCGAAACATGGGTCGTGGAATGCCGTACCGGGGTCATGATCCGTCTGAGCGCCGTGGTGGTGATGCTCGCCGCGACCATTCCAGGCGCGGCTCAGGTTCCGTCCCAGCAAACGCTCCGGCCGCTGGCCGTCACGCAGCTCGACGAGCGTCAGCAGGGGAGCGATCTCGAGAGCATCCGCCCACTCGACATCACCCTTGGCGATCCCACGCCAATCGTCGATCTTCTCATGATGCTGGTGCGCGACACGCGCCTGAGCGTCGTGCCCGACCCAGACGTCACCGGCACGTTCCAAGGTGATTTAAAACAGGTCACGCTGCGTCAGGCCCTGGAAATGATTCTGCAGCCGCGCGGCTACGACTACTCGGTGCAGGGCAACCTGATTCGCGTCTTCAAACGGAAAGTCGAAACGCGCCGTTTCGATCTGAACTACGTGGTCACCCGCCGATCGGGATCGCGAACGCTGTCGGCATCGAATAGCGTGACGCCCTCCGGTCCGGGGACGACGACCGATGCGAGTGCGTACTCACAGGGCAGCTCCGCGCAGGTCAGCAGCGTCGACGGCGGCGACATTTTCAGCGACCTGGCGGTCGGCGTGCAAACGCTGCTCTCGCGCGACGGGAAATTCAATATGGATAAGAAGGCGGCCATGTTGCAGGCCACCGATTATCCCGATCGCCTCGATCAGATTCAGCTGTATCTCGAAGCGGTGCAGAACCGCGCGACGCGCCAGGTGCAAATCCAGGCGAAGGTCATCGAGGTGGTGCTGAGTGAAGAATTTTCAGCCGGCATCAACTGGAACCTCGTCGTGCACCGTGCCGGCAATGCCGTGTCGGTGACGCAGCGCGTGGCGCCGAGCTCGACAGGCACCATCACGGTTGGTTTGAACATCAAGGACTTCACCGGCCTGCTGAACGCGCTGGCGACGCAGGGCAAGGTGAACGTCATGTCCAGCCCGACGGTGAATGCGTTGAACAACGAGCCCGCGATTATGCGCGTGGGGACGCAGGATGTATTTTTCAAGACGACATCGCAGACAGATGGCGTGACCGGCCGCATTCTGCAGACGACTTCTGAGCCGCAGTCGGTGACCGAAGGCGTGGTGTTGAGCGTGACGCCGCAGATCTCTGGCGACGGTATGATCAACATGAGCATCAGTCCGAGCTTGACGGAGCGGACCGGTCAGGCCACATCGCGCTTTGGCGACACGGTGCCGATTCTCAGCGTCCGCGAGACCGACACGCTGGTCCGCGTGCACGAGAACGAGACGATTGTCATCGCCGGCTTGATGGAGGAGCGCATGCGGCGCGAAGAGCGCAAAGTACCGCTGCTCGGCGATCTCCCGGGCGTGGGCGGATTGTTCCGGAGCACGACGACCAACAGGCGGAAGACCGATCTCATCATCCTGCTGACGCCAACCGTCATGACCCCAGCACGCGTGCCGGAATCGGCGAGGCAGGCAGAGGAAAGAGTCAAATAATGTACGAAGACTATTACGGGTTCACGGAAAAGCCGTTCAGCCTGACGCCCGATCCGAAATTTCTCTACAAGAGCGAGTCGCACGCCAATGCGTTCGAGCTTCTACAGTACGCGGTGAAGCGCCGCGAAGGCTTCGTCGTGGTGACTGGCGACATCGGTACCGGCAAGACCACGTTGTGCCGCGCGCTTCTCGAAGAGATCGATCGCAACACGTTCACGGCGCTCGTGCTGAACCCGTTCCTCTCGGAAGAGGATCTCCTGAAGCTGATTCTCCAGGACTTCGGCGTGGTGTCGCGCGAAGACGTGAAGCGCGGCCGACTGGCGAACGTCACCAAGCAGGAGCTCATCGAGACCATCTACGATTTCCTGCTCGGTCTGCTGCCGCTTCATGCGAGTGCCGTGCTCATCATCGACGAAGCGCAGAACCTGCCCATGCCGGTCCTCGAGCAGATTCGTATTCTGTCCAATCTCGAGACCGACAAGGACAAGCTGCTGCAGATTGTGCTCGTCGGTCAGTTGAACCTGAACCCCCTGCTGAAAGCGCCGCAGATGCGGCAGCTCGATCAGCGCGTGTCGATTCGCTACCAGCTGCGACCGCTGAACCGCGACGAAGTGGCGGCGTACGTGTCGCACCGCGTCGGCGTGGCGGGCGGCGCCGCGTCGGTCACGTTCCAGCCGAAAGCGCTGGACCTCATCCATCGCCGCGCATCGGGCATTCCTCGTCTCGTGAATCTGTTGTGCGATCGGTCGCTGCTCGCGGCGTATTCCGGGCGCACCAATCGCGTGTCGGCGGACCTGGTGCTTCAGGCGGCTGAAAGCCTCGAGCTCGCCGAACCCAAGCGATCGCGCTTCAACTGGTTTGGCCGCCGTGCCTCGGTGGTGATGACGGCCGCAGGCGCAACCGTGTCGCTGGCCGTGACGGGCGGGGTCTGCGCGCCCGCGCTGCGCGCCGCGGTGAGGTCTCAGACTGTGTTGGCAGCGGAGGCATCGCACCCGCCAGTGCCGCAGGCGCAGCCGCTGAAAGTCGCGCATGCCCCAGCCGCCATCGAGCCGCCAACGGCCGCAGAGGACGAGGCGCGCACCGAAGCGCAGCGACTGCATAAAACGCCGGCGATCAAGTACTAGGTCCGATGAGCCTCATTCTTGATGCGTTGCGCGGAAGGCGCGACCGGTCGACGCCACGACCCGACGCCAACGCAGCGCAAACCGACGCCGTGTTGGCGACGCTGGGGTACGGTCGCTTCAGCCCCACATCTCCCTTCAACAGACTCAAGCGCATCGTCGGCTTCATCGCGATCGCCAATGTGGTGGGCGTCGTTCTCTGGGGCGGCGTGATCTGGGTGACGCAGGCGTATCTAATGCCAGACGGGCCAGCACAGGCTGTCACCGCCACGCCGATCTCAACGCCGGCGGCTCGCCCGACTCGGCCTGCGCCCCGGGCGACTGCGCCGCCTGTGCCCGTGGCGATACCGCCGGTTAGTCCCACCGTGCCGACGACGCCGGTACCGGCGCCTGTCGTGACGGCATCGCCACGCCAGGTTCCGCCGCGAAGCGCGTCGCCGCCGCAGCTATCGGCTCGGCCCGATCCGGCGCGGCCCGCCGTGCAGGTGCAGGCGTCGCGGCGCCCCGAAGCGCCCGACACGATGCCGGTTGCTCCGACGGGGACGCCCTCGGACACAGCGTTGTCAATGCCTGCGCGCACGAATTCGGTGTCGCAGCCCGACGATCACTTCGCGCTGGCGGTGTACAACCAGCGCATCGGCAATTTCGAAGAAGCGCTCGTGCATTACAGAGCCGTGCTGCAGCGCGACGAGTTGAACGCCGAGGCGCACAACAACCTCGGGCTGCTGTATCGCGACAAGGGACTCCTGGCCGACGCCGCGAAGGAGCTTCAGCGCGCGATCGCCATCAATCCGCGCTACGCGCGCGCGCACAACAACCTTGGCGTGGTGTATCTGAGCCAGAAAAAACTTGACTCTGCCACCGCCGAGTTCCGCGAAGTGCTGTCGGTGGATCCGAGGAACATCGAGGCGCTGGTGAATCTCGCGGTGTCTGCAAAAGAAGCCGGGCACCGCGACGAGGCGCGCGTGGCGCTGACGAAAGCGCTGGAGCTTGATCCGCGAAATCCGGACGCCCACTACAATCTCGCGTTAGTCGAAGACGAGGCGGGCAACGGCGCTTTAGCCGTGAGCCACTACAAGTCGTTTTTGCAATATGGCGCCATCGCCCACGCCGATCTGATGGCCGAAGTCCGCAAGCGCGTCGACATGCTCAACCGCTAGCACGCGCGGCTTCCTCTGAGATCATCCTGGAGCGGATATTGAGCTCCAAGGTTAAGTATTCAATGGAATTACCGGCGATTCCTTCACACACTCAACCAGTACATGCGACATCACGAGGAGAGGCGTGTATGGCACACGGCCGTACGGTATTCTTCCCAAATGTCGGAATCGAAACCATCAGATGAAATATCCGCGCTTCTCCACGAGGATCGCGTCTTTCCGCCGCCTCCCGCATTTGCGGCGCACGCCAGCGTTCGAGACGCCAAACCTTATGAAGATGCCGAGCGCGACTACGAAGGCTTCTGGGCGACGTTCGCCTCGGAGCTCGAGTGGAGCCGCACGTGGACGCAGGTGTTGGATTGGAGCAACCCGCCGCACGCGAAGTGGTTTGTGGGTGGCCAGCTGAATGCCTCGGTCAACTGTGTTGACCGTCACGTCCGCACGGCGCGGCGCAACAAAGCCGCGCTGATTTGGGAAGGCGAGCCCGGCGAGCGCCGCACGCTGACGTACTGGGATTTGTACCGCCAGGTGAATCAATTTGCCAGCGCGTTGAAATCGCTTGATGTGAGGCGCGGTGATCGAGTGGCGATCTACATGCCGCTCGTGCCGGAGCTGGCCATCGCCATGCTCGCCTGCGCGCGCATCGGCGCCGCACACAGCGTCGTCTTCGGCGGGTTCAGCGCCGATTCGCTGCGCGATCGCATCAACGACGCGCAGTGCAAGGTGCTGATTACCGCAGACGGCGCGTACCGCCGCGGCGGCATCGTCCAGCTGAAAAAAATCGCCGACGAAGCTGTTATCGGTACACCCTCCATCGAACACGTCATCGTGTTCCGACGCTTGGCAGCGGCAGCCAGCCAGCCGTCCCAAAGCCATCTGCGCGAGCATGATTGGCACCAGTTAATGGCCACCGCGCCGCTGTACTGCGAACCCGAGCCCATGGACTCCGAGGATTTGCTCTACATCTTGTACACCTCCGGCACCACTGGGAAGCCGAAGGGGATTATGCACACGACCGGCGGCTACCTGACGGGCACCTATGCGACTGCGAAGTGGGTGTTCGATCTGAAGGAAGACGACGTGTACTGGTGCACCGCCGATATCGGATGGGTGACCGGTCACAGTTACGTGGTCTACGGCCCGCTCGCCAACGGTGCCACAGTCGTCATGTATGAAGGCGCGCCCGATTGGCCGCAGAAAGATCGTCTGTGGGAGATTATCGAGCGCTACGGTGTCACGATTTTCTACACCGCGCCGACCGCCATTCGCGCATTCATGAAATGGGGAACGGATTGGCCTAAGCGGCACGACATGTCGACGTTACGGCTGCTGGGCTCCGTGGGTGAGCCGATCAATCCCGAAGCGTGGATCTGGTATCACAAGATGATTGGCGGCGAGCGATGCCCGATCGTCGACACGTGGTGGCAGACCGAGACCGGCATGATCATGATTACGCCGCTGCCAGGTGCGACACCCACGAAGCCGGGCTCGGCGACGAAACCGTTTCCCGGCGTGAAGGCAGAAATTCGCAAGCAGTCGGGCGACGTCGTGGAGGTCGGCGGCGGATTGCTCGCGCTGACGCGGCCATGGCCGGCGATGCTGCGCGGGATTTACGGCGACCCGGAGCGCTTCGTCACGCAGTACTGGAGCAAATGGGATCGCGCGACGTATTTTACCGGCGACGGGGCGAAGCGCGACGAAGACGGATACTTCTGGGTGCTTGGCCGCGTGGACGACGTGATTAACGTCGCGGGGCATCGCATCGGCACGATGGAGATCGAGAGCGCTCTCGTCGATCATCCGAAAGTCGCCGAAGCCGCTGTGGTGGGCCGCGCACACGAACTGAAAGGGCAGGCCATCTCCGCCTTCGTCATCCTGAAAGAAGGCAGCGCGCAAAGCGCAGAGTTGATCGCCGAGCTCAAAGAACACGTCGTGAAAAAAATTGGCGCCATCGCGAGGCCGGAAGACGTGTTGTTTGCGGCCGACTTGCCGAAGACGCGCTCCGGAAAAATCATGCGGAGGCTGTTGAAAGATATTGCCGAAGGGAAGGCGCTCGGCGATACCACCACGCTTGCCGATCCGAGCGTGGTAGCCAAACTGAAGGAAGACTACGAAGAAGAGGGGACGTAGTTGTGCCGGATCATGCAGAGCTACCGGGCGGAGCCTCGCAACCCGACATGACGATATAAGGATACGTGTGCGACGAACCGGAATAGACCTCTCACCGACGCGCTGCATCGTGGTCGATGCGGAAACCTCTTGCCACTCACCGGCATCGACGCTGGCGTGGCGCGGCAGGTGAAGGACCTCCTGCAGGCGCGGGTAAAGGCCGGGGCGACGATTATTCTGACCACGCATATTCTGGAGGTGGCCGAACGTCTCGCCGACCGCATCGGCATCGTCAATCGAGGACGCCTGGCGGCTGAAGGCACGCTGGAGGAGCTGCGTGAAAAGGCCGGGCGCGGATCCTCCTCGCTGGAAGACGTGTTCCTGTCGCTGACGCGGCGGGAGCCGCTGGCGTCATGAGGCTCGCTCCCGGCGGTTTTGCAGCGCTGCTCGCGCACGACATCCGGCTCAGCTGGCGCGGGTTCACAGCCATGTTCGGCGGAACCAGCACGCGCTGGAGCGTCGCTATCCTGCTGGCGTGCATGGGCGTGCTGCATTTGATCGCCTGGCCGGCCATGCGCCTGTTGACGCCGCTGCTGCACGGCCCCGACGCCAACCTGACGCCGCTGGCCGGCGTGCTTGGCGCCGTGTTCGCGTGGATGATCGCGCAAAGCCTGTTCGGCGCCACGCGCACGCTTTACGACCG
>JANMJM010000126.1:0-1986 GCA_031371345.1 Vicinamibacteria bacterium | reverse complement strand
GCGGGAGGTGCGAGAGGTGCGTGAGGTGCGAGAGGTGCGAGAGGTGCGAGAGGTGCGAGAGGTGCGAGAGGTGCGAGAAGCGGCGCGGAAAATCTATGACGCCGAGTAATCAATGGTTTATGTTTGTTGGTGTTCTTGGGTGGTGCCTTCCTTGGCAAGTTCTGACCTTTGTGGTTCGCTTCGCATAAAATGCAGAATATGTGGATTAGGTGGTCGCTAACCACCGCACTGGTTGCGACGATTGTCGGCTTAGCCGGCGCACAAGACGGACCGCGACAGGTGTCGATGGTCGTGTCCGGCGGTACGGTCGTCACCGTGGACGGCGCGAGTCACATCTACAACCCTGGCGCGGTCGCTATCGAGGGAAACGCGATCGTGGGTGTCGGGACAGCGGCCGATATCGCGACCAGGTTCCGGGGGACTGAACAGATCAACACGGCTGGCCAGGTCGTCATCCCCGGCCTCGTCAACGCGCACACGCACGCGCCGATGGTGCTCTACCGCGGCCTGGCAGATGATCTGCCGTTGCAGGAATGGCTCGAGAAATATATTTTTCCGGCTGAAGCCAAGACGGTGTCACGCGAAATGGTCCGCGTGGGGACACGCCTCGCTGCGCTCGAAATGATTCAGTCGGGAACCACGGCCTACGCCGACATGTACTACTTCGAAGAAGAGATCGGCCGTGCCACCAAGGCGGCGGGTCTGCGCGGAATTCTGGGACAGACCATCATCCAATTTCCAGTCGCCGATGCGAAGACGCCGGCCGAAGGATTGGCCCGCGCCGAGGCCTTCATCAAGGAATTTCAGCACGACGAATTGATCGTCCCTGCCGTTGCGCCGCATGCGCCGTACACGAACGACACACACACGCTGCAGGCCTCGCGTGCGCTCGCCACCAAATACGGTGTGCCGTTGATTACGCACGTGGCCGAGACACGCGTCGAAGTGAAGAATTCACAGGCAGCGCATGGCGGAATGAGTCCCGTCGCGTATCTCGATTCGATTGGATTCTTCGGGCCGCGCACCCTCGCCAATCACGTTGTATGGACGACGCCGGCAGACATCGCAATTCTGCGTGCGCGTCAGGTGGGCGTCTCTCACAACCCCGAGAGCAACATGAAGCTCGCCAGCGGCATTGCACCCGTTCCGGCCATGCTTGCCGCGGGAGTGGCGGTCGGGTTGGGGACCGACGGCGCCGCCAGCAACAATGATCTCGATATGTTCGATGCGATGCGCCTTGCGGCGTTTCTCCATAAAGTGAACACTGGAGATCCACGGGCGATTCCGGCGACGACCGCTCTGCAGATGGCGACGATCAACGGTGCGCGGGCGCTCGGCCTGGATAAGCAAATTGGATCGCTCGAGGTGGGCAAGCGCGCCGATCTCGTCGTGGTGTCGATGTCCGGCGCGCGCCAGACTCCCCTCTATAATGCGGTGTCGCATCTGGTTTACGTGAGTCGCGGCGACGACGTGCAAACGACGATCGTGAACGGCCGCGTGTTGATGCGCGACAGGAAGATGCTGACGCTCGATGAACCCGCCGTCTTGTCCGACGCACGGAAGTTTGCCGAGTTGGTAAGGGCGGCGGTAGCGCCTGCGGCTAAGTGAGGTCGTCCTGAATTCCGATGAACGGGAGATGGCGAAACTGCCCGGCGTGATCGAGGCCGTAGCCGACGACGAATTTATCTTCGATCTCGAATCCGATATATTCGACCTGCACGTCGACCTTGCGGCGGCTCGGCTTGCTGAGCAGGCAGGCCGTTCGCAGGCTCTTCGGGTCGCGCGCGCGCAGGACGTCCTGGAGATACGACAACGTGAGCCCGGTGTCGACGATGTCTTCGACGATGATCACGTCGCGGCCTTGAAGCGGCGCGTCAAGATCTTTGAGCAGACGAACCTCGCCAGAGCTTTTCGTGGCGGCGCCATAGCTCGAGCCGTCCTGGCGGAACCGGCTGTGCGTCTGGAACATGAGCACGGTCGCCGGCG
>JANMJM010000091.1:0-3986 GCA_031371345.1 Vicinamibacteria bacterium | reverse complement strand
CGGCGATCGCTCGAGCAATACCTTCACCGCGGGCAGCTCGTCATCGGAGATATCAATCGGCGCTTTCACGGGCATCAGCGATTCTCCTTTCGAATCACGAGCTTCAGCCCAGACCACGTCTCGTCGACTGCGCAAACCTTTACATCGACCAGGCCCAGCGGCAGCGCAACCTGGCGGATCGTGTCTTCCGTGATGTCGGTGGTCACTCCGGCTGCTTTCTTCGGCCACGAAACCCAAATCGCCGCGTCGCGGCGCATCGTCTTCTGCGCGGCCGTGAGAAATCGCACAAGCGTGGATTTTCTTGTGACGAACGCGTGAGCAATATCGACGGTCTCGTCGAACGCGTCGACGACGATCGCATGAGGCGGGAGTGGCGCAATGAGCGCCTGGTAATTCTTGGGAGCATCGACGGTATAGACACGAGACGATGGTCTGATGCCTAGCTTTTGGGGAAGCGGCGTTGCGGAGTAGCCGGCCATCTACACGTCCAGTTCTTCCGCTTCCTCCGCGCGCTCCATGATGAATCGGAACCGCGCGCTCGCGTCCTTTCCCATCAGCTCGTTGATGACGCGATCGGTCACGATCTGATCGACGACCTCAACCTTCAGCAAGCGCCGCGTCTTCGGATTCAGCGTCGTCTCCCAGAGTACTTTCGGCATCATCTCACCGAGTCCTTTGAAGCGCGTGATCTCGGGATTGCCGCGCCCGTTGCTGCTCTTGTGCTTCTTCACGATCACATCGCGCTGCGCGTCGTCGAGCGCCCAGAAGGTCTCCTTGCCGATGTCGATACGGTACAGAGGCGGCTGCGCGAGATATACCTTCCCTTCTTTGATCAATTGCGGGATATGCCGGTACAGGAAGGTCAGCAGCAGTGTGGCGATGTGGTTTCCGTCCGAGTCGGCATCGGCGAGGATAATCAACTTGCCATAACGGAGGCGCGACAGATCGAAATTCTTTCCGAGCCCAGTGCCAATCGCTGTGACAAGATCCGACAGCTCTTTATTCTCGAGCACTTTCGCGAGCGACGCGCTTTCGGTATTCAGCACTTTGCCGCGCAGCGGAAGAATCGCCTGGCGGATTCTGTCGCGACCCTGCTTTGCCGATCCCCCGGCCGAATCGCCTTCGACGATGAACAGCTCCGAATCCGATCGCCCCGAGCCGCTGCAGTCGCTCAGCTTGCCGGGAAGATTCAGGCGGCTCGACGTCGCGCTCTTACGAGTCACCTCTTGCTGCGCCGCCCGGCTTGCCTCGCGCGCGCGCGCCGACAGAATAATGCGGGCCACGATCGCTTCCGCCGTGCTCTTGTTGTGATTCAGCCAGTGCTCGAGCCCCGGCCGCACGAGCGAGTCGACGGCTGACAGCACTTCCGGGTTGTTCAGCCGATCCTTCGTCTGTCCCTGGAACTGCGGCTCTTGAACGAAGATGCTGAGCACGCCGGTGAGACCCTCGCGAATGTCCTCGGCGCTTATCGACACGCCTTTCGGCGACAGATTGTGCGTGTCGATAAAATTGCGGACCGCCTTCCCCAAGCCGGCTCGAAGACCGTTCTCGTGTGTGCCGCCCGATGCGGTCGGAATGCCGTTGACGTAGCTCCGGATGTGCTCTTCGGTCGACTCGGTCCACTGCATCACGAGATCGAGCCGGAGACCGTTCGCCTTCTCGAGGGCGAAGGTCGCGTCGTGCACGGGCTTGGCGTTGCGTTCGGTCACGATTTTTTTCAGATACGCGAGCAGCCCCTCGGCGTGCTCGAACGTCTCGTTCTTTTTCTCGGTTTCGTCCTCGAAATTGACCTTCAGTCCTTTGTGGATGTAGCTGGCCACTTCAAGACGCTCGCGAATGACGGCGGCGTCGAATTCCACTTTGGGAAAGATAGCGGGATCGGGGCGGAAGAAGACCTTCGTTCCGCTTCCACGCGCCGGCCCAATCTTCTTCGGCGCGGCCAGCGGGTTCCCCTGCTTGAACCGCTGTTCCCACTCGGCGCCGTCGCGGCGAACGGTCGCGATGAGCTCCTTCGACAGCGCGTTGACGACGCTGGCGCCGACGCCATGGAGCCCACCCGCCGTCTTGTAGTTGTCGTGGTCGAATTTGCCGCCTGCATGGAGCACGGTGAAGATCACCTCGAGCGCGCTCTTCTTGCCCTTCGGGTGCTTGTCGATCGGAATCCCGCGGCCATCGTCTTCAATCGTGATGGACGATCCGTCCTTGTGGAGCGTCACCCAGATGGTGGACGCATGTCCGTTCATGGCCTCGTCGATCGAGTTGTCGAGAATCTCCCACACAAGATGGTGCAGGCCGGCCGATCCGACGCCGCCGATATACATGCCGGGCCGGCGTCGAACGGGGTCGAGTCCCTCGAGGACTGTGATGTCTTTCGCGGTATATGCCATGCAGGTTTGGGGAAATTGTACCAAAGAGCCAGCCAAAGTACGAGTGGACAGTGTTCAGGCATCTCGATTGCAGCGTGATCGGTTGGATAACCAGAGTGAAAGGGAGGCGACCATGCGACGCTCACTAAACATCGGCCTGGCAGCGATCGTGTTCACCGCGGCCGGCATAACTAATACCCAGGCTCAAATGCGGTTCCAGGGGATGGACCGCAATCACGATGGCATGATTACGCGCGACGAGTGGAATGGCTCCGAACAGTCGTTTCGCAATCAGGACTGGAACGGCGACGGCATGCTTTCCGGCGACGAAGTCCGCCCGGGTGCCAGGCGCCAAACCGGCTGGAATCAGGACTGGAATCATGACGGCATCGTCGATCAGCAGGACACTGCGATCGCACAGCGTTTCCGCGGCTATGACCTCGACGGCGATAGCCGCGTGGCGGCCGACGAGTGGCCCGGCAACCAGGCACTGTTCCGGCGGCTCGACGCCAACCGCGACGGCTCTCTGACGATGGCTGAATACACCAACGCGGGGGGATACCAAGCCGACAGTCAAGGCGGCCCGGCATACACATTCGAGAAGTTGGATCGAAACCGCGACGGTTTTATTACACGGAGCGAGTGGAGAATGGGCGATGCCGACTTCAATCGCCTCGACGTGAATCGCGATAACCGGATCAGCAACAACGAGTTCCAGAACGACAAAACGGGGAGCTATCAGCCGAACGATTCGCGGTTCCTCACCGTCGATCGCAACCACGACGGGTGGGTCACTCGGAGTGAATCCGGCATGACAAATGCCGAGTTCAATCGACTGGATACCAACAGCGACAACCGCCTGAACCAATACGAATTCGACTCGAACGAGACCGACAATTCGACTACCTCGTTTACGAACGCGCCGTTTCAGAACGTCGACACCAACCGCGACGGATGGCTCACCCGCAGCGAATGGCAGTGGGACGCCGGGGCATTCAATCGGCTTGACGCCAACAACGACGGCCGCATCAGCCGGTTCGAGTATGAGTCGGTGTCGGGACCAAGCGGCGCCAACGGCGCCGCTGGCCGCTTCTCCACTGCCGACCGCAATCGCGACAACTATATCGGTCGCAATGAATGGTCATGGGGCGACAACTGGTTCGATCGCACCGATACGAACCGCGACAACCGAATCAGCCGAGCCGAGTTTGAGGCGTCCGCGCGTTACTACAACGACGCGTCCTCTCGATACGACGACCCCACGAACTACGGTTACCAAGAGCCGACGAATCAGAATCGAACGCGCGCGGCCCAAGCGGGTTTTGATCGAGGGTTGAGTGAAGGACAGCAGGCCGGCCGTGAAGATCACGCGAACGGTCATGGGTGGGATCTCGAGGGACAGACCGAGCTCGAGCGTGCAGATTCAGGCTACTACTCGCAGCTCGGATCGCTGAGTGAGTATCAAGCTGGATACCGCGAAGGTTTCCGGCAGGCGTATCGCGAGGGCTACAACTCGCGCTAGGCTCCCGGCAGCGTCGGTAATTCCGGCACCGTCGGCAGGACGCGGGGCAAGGGAACATAGTGCCTGGTGGGCTGGGGCTGCAGCGCGACATAGCCGAC